>NZ_PTQW01000003.1 GCF_004343725.1 Treponema sp. J25 | reverse complement strand
GCCCTGGGCGAAGAAAAAAACCGCCGCGAGACCGCCCGGCGGATGAAGCAGGAACAGGTGTCAATAGACATTATCATGAGAGTTACCGGTCTTTCCCGGGAGGAGATTGAGGAACTGTAAGTATAGCTGGAGGGATGAGCCTCTGGGACCTCTAGGGATTCCGCGACCTTCAAGGGGCGGGGCCCCAATTCCCTCTAGCGGCGCCCAGGCACGCCCCCTGAGGAGTCCCGGGGCGGTGGGTATTAGCGCACAGCAAGGGCCCTCTACCTTTCGCGTGTGCAGGACCGTTTCGAACCTGTCTACTGCTGAGTAAGGGACGTCTATCAAGATGGAAATACAGGTTGCCCGAACAGCATCCCGACAATTTCTTTCACTTACTAAGCGTTTTTTATCCCCTTCGAGAAAAAATCCGAAAGAAATTTTCCGCCACCTGAGCGGCTAAGGCTCCTTCTGAAAGGGCCTCCCCCTTTCCCTCTCTAAGCTCGGCCGCTTCTTGCACAATCCGGGGGAGATCCCTATACGATGCATAAGGGGCGCCCCGCTGGCCCTGATAGGGGGCATCGGTCTCAAACAAAAGGCGTTCAACGGGAATCTGCGCACAGACTGCCCGGGCCTGTTTGTGGTTCAAAAGGAGGGTATTCCCGAAAGAAAAGTAGGCCGCCACCCCCCGTTGCAACAGGGAAAGAGCCTCGCCAGGGGTTCCCGAATAGGAATGGAACACTACAGCCGGTAGTTTTTTAAGAAGAGGCACATAGGAAAAAATAAGATGCATGGCCCGCCGCACATGGAGCACCACCGGGAGAGAATACTGGCGGGCCAGGGCCAGTTGGTCTTCGAAGATACGGCGCTGCACTCCTTCCGACACTTTGAAGGAATCATCATATAAATCAAAGCCCACCTCCCCAATGGCAGCTATTTTCCCTTCCGTAAGGGCCTGTTCCAAAACTGAAAAAGATTGGGTCACCCCATCCTCCCCTTCTTTACAGAGCTGGGGATGGACACCAAAACACAAAAACAGCGGCGGTCCCCCGTCGGTGCGGGATGCGTGAGCAAGTTTCTCGTGAAATTCCAACTCTGCCCTGTTCCAGGAACTCGCGGCGGCGGCAACCCCCAGGGCCTTTCGTTCGGCCTCTGCATCCGGATACCAACAGGACAAATCGTAGGGATGACAGTGGGCATCGGTAAACATGGCTCTACTATATCATAAAGGGTGGGTAAAAAAAATCCGATATTCATCATAGGAGGATATCCATGAAGCGCTACTGCATTAAGTGTGAACCTGGTCGAGTAGAATTTTTGGATGTACTGCGCAAAACAGAAACAGGCTACGTGGTTCAGGTTATCCGGGTCCGAGATGGGTATGAAAAAAAAATCGACGAGGTCATGAGCGAAGAATTATTTAATATGTGCCTTAAAACAGGCTTTATTTACGAAATGAAAGAAAACGCCTCCAGCGTCGCTTAACCGACAGAATCTGAACAGATAGGAACTGAGCAAAACGGGGACACCCCCGGCGTATATTTTCATAGAAAGTTGCACTAAAGAGTCGATGCATACCGGGGGCCAATGGCCCCAGGAACGCAACCTAATGTTTCACTTCCACCCGCTCTACTTCCCGTTCTGCCAGGCGAACCCCCAGGGCTTTAACCCCCTTCACCAGAAAATCTTTGGCTTTAAAGGACTCTTTAGTGATTTTAATGCGAGGTTTAGGCACATAGTAGAGCGTAAAAGTAAAGGAATCGCGACTATCCAGATGGAGTACCTGAGCGCCCTCGGGGACAAGGGTATACTCCTTATTCAGGATCCAGCCTTCAATGGTGCACCGTTTGATATAGGGATATCCCTTTTCTGGATCCCGATAAATGATGGTAAAAATCGTCTGAGCTAAAGATTCCTTATCCGCAATACCAATCCACCAGGCCCCGGGACCCACAAAGAGTTTTTCCGGCACGTCGGTTACCACATAGGTTCCGTTATTTCGAATAATAAGGAGCCGGTCAAAGGGAGAGACGGTGGCCACCACTGTACCGGCGTTCACCGCGGTTCCCAGGTAGCCCTTTTCTCCATCATAGCGGAGTTCCAGATCCCGTTTTACCACCTCTTTCACATCAACCCGTTCGAAACTGGTAAGCTCCGTTTTTCTCTTACCCCGACCTAAGTCCTCATTTGCCTTAACCTTAGCGATCACACTATCCAGATAGCTAATAGCATAGGCGGTAATATTTTTAAGATGTTTTTCTATCTCCTTAAGTCGGGACTGGATTTCCTGAACCTCCGCCTTTGCCTTGTTAATATCGTAGAGGGAGATACGACGGATGGGGATCTTAAGCAGGTGCTCCACATCCTCATCGCTGACGCCTCGCTTCCCTATTTCTTTGAGGAAGGGAACAAAACCATCCTTTACCGCCTTGATTACCGTCTCGGCGGTTTTCATCTCCTCAATTTTTTTATAAATCCGCTCCTCGATAAAAATTCGTTCCAGCGTTCGCAGGTGCAGCTTATCCAGGAGTTCTCCCTTTTCCAACTCCAGTTCCTTTGTCAGGATCGTTACCAGCTGCCGGGCATGGTGTTCCACCACCTCTGTAACGCTCATGGTAACGGGTAAGCCATCCCGGATCACCAACAGGTTTACCGAAATCGACTGTTCACACTCCGTAAAGGCATAGAGGGCATCGACCACCTCGGGAGCATAGACTCCCCGGGCAAGTTTTATTTCGATCTCTACCTGGTCGGTAGTAAAATCAGAAATAGATTGAATTTTGATTCTCCCCCCCCGGGCTGCCGTCTCTACGCTGGTAATCAGACTTTCGGTGGTAGAACCATAGGGAAGTTCCCGAATCACAATCCGTTTGGGGTCCGAAAGGTCGAGCTTTGCCCGCACCCTGACCCTGCCATTGCCATCTTTATATTCAGAAACGTCCGCGAGGCCCCCTGTAGGGAAATCCGGATAGAGGGTAAAGGGTTTTCCCATAAGGCAGGCCTTTTCTGCCTCGAGCACCTCGATGATGTTGTGGGGAAGAATCTTCGTGGACATGCCGACCGCAATCCCTTCGGCCCCCAGAACAAGGACCACCGGAATCTTGGCGGGAAACACGATAGGTTCCTTATTCCGTCCGTCGTAGGAATCCACCATCGGCGTAAGCTTGGGGTTATACAGCACATCCCGAGCAAGGGGGGTAATTCGACACTCAATATACCGGGCCGCCGAGGCCTCATCCCCGGTAAAAAGATTTCCAAAGTTCCCCTGTTTCTCGATAAACAGGTCCTTGTTTGCCAGCACCACCAGGGCAGCCCCGATGGAGGCATCCCCATGGGGATGATACTTCATACAGTGGCCGATAACATTGGCCACCTTATGGAACTTACCATCGTCCATTTCAAAGAGGGAATGGAGGATACGCCGCTGTACCGGCTTAAGCCCATCTTCCAGGTCAGGAATAGCCCGATCCTTAATGACATATGAGGCATACTCTAAGAAATTTTTTTCAAAAATACTTTTGATATAGGCCATATCGTTCCTCTACACCTGGATGTCCGCCACCAGGTTTTTCATGATGTAGTCCCGTCGTTCGGGGGTGTTCTTTCCCATGTAAAATTCCAGTACCTGGGGCACCGTCTTAAGGCTGTTGATGGTCACCGGAATAAGCCGCATATCAGGCCCGATAAACTGGCCAAATTCCTTGGGGCTTATTTCCCCAAGCCCCTTGAAGCGGGTTACCTCCACCGAACCGCCCAGGGCCTTTATCGCCTCGTCCCGTTCTTTTTCGGTATAACAGTAGCGGGTTTCCTTTTTGTTCCGTACCCGGAAGAGGGGAGTCTCCAGGATAAACACATGGCCCCGACTCACCAGTTCCTCAAAATAGCTCAGAAAGAACGTAAGCAGCAAATTACGGATGTGGAAGCCATCGAAATCCGCATCGGTGGCAATGACGATGCGGGCATAGCGAAGGCCGGACACGTCATTTTCTATGCCCAGGGCCATCATCATGTTATAGAGTTCCTCGTTTTTATAGATGGCGGTCCGTTTTTTCCCATACATGTTTTCGGGTTTTCCCCGGAGGGCAAAAATCGCCTGGGTCATCACATCCCGACAGGCCACCATGGAACCGGCCGCCGAATCCCCCTCGGTGATGAAAATAGTGGAATTGGCTCCCTTTTCCCCATCTTCCAGATGATACTTACAATCCTTTAGTTTGGGGATTTTAAGGGCAATCTTCTTTGCCGCTTCCCGGGCCTCTTTTTTTACCACATTGAGTTCGGTCCGCAGCTTTTCATTGGAAAGGATCTTTTCTTCCAGCTTTCGTGCTTCTTCAGGATTTTTGTGGAGCCAGTCCTCCACAGCCGTACGGGTTTCCTGCACAATCCAGGGACGAATATCGGAATTGCCTAGTTTATTCTTTGTCTGGCTTTCAAACACCGGATTCTGGAGTTTAATCGCGATGGCCGCGATAATTCCTTCCCGCACATCCTCACTTTTATATTCTTTTTTGAAAAAAGCCTGCACCCCTTTCAAAAACCCCTCTTTAAAAGCCGAAAGATGGGTCCCTCCATCGGAGGTATACTGGCCATTCACGAAAGAAAAATATTCTTCTCCGTAGTTGTTCGTATGGGTAAAGGCAAGCTCAATCCGCTGTCCCTTATAGTAACCAATAGCATACAGGCCCTCACTGCCCGTTTCTTCCAGAAGAAGATCGTAAAGCCCCCGCTCCGACCGGTAGGGTTTCCCATTCAGCACCAGGGTCAGCCCCGCATTGAGGTAGGCATAGTTCCAGATTCGCCGTTCGATAAATTCCAGGTTAAACGAATAGGACCCAAAGATTTCAGGGTCCGGAGTAAATTCCACATAGGTTCCGTTGGGTGGGCTTTCTTTGCCTTCGGGAAGCTTAATTTTTCCCCGCCGTTCGCTCTGGAGCACCCCCTGGCGGAACACCGCCTCTGCCATCTCCCCATCCCGGATAGAAAGGACCCGAAAATGGCTCGAAAGGGCATTGACCGCCTTGGTTCCCACGCCGTTTAAACCTACGGAAAACTGAAAAACCTCATCATTATATTTTGCTCCCGTGTTGATCACCGAAACACATTCTACCACTTTACCCAGGGGAATGCCCCGGCCATAATCCCGGACTTTAACAGTGTTATCCTTGACTTCAACCTCAATCCTGTCCCCATATCCCATGATGTATTCATCGATGGAGTTATCGATAACTTCTTTCAGGAGGATATAAATACCATCATCCGGATTTGAGCCATCCCCCAATCGACCAATATACATGCCGGTGCGCAGCCGAATGTGCTCTAACGAAGAGAGGGTTTTAATTTTTGACTCATCGTACTGTGCAGAAGTGGTAGATTTCATGTTTTTATAATACGGAAAGAACTTTTTCTTGACAATCCGGCAAGTCGGCCTCATCATAGAGCAAGGGGAAAAAAACGCCAGGGGCGTTCCCTCTGCACTCACGCGGGGATGTGCATCACCTTGAGGAGAGGCCACCATGAGCTACACCACGGATCTGGTAAAGAACGTATCCTTAGCCGGACACGGCGGTACGGGCAAAACAAGTTTGTTTGAACGACTTCTTTTTGCCGGCGGGGTCATTCCGAAACCTGAAACCATTGAATCGGGAAAAACCGTCAGCGATTCCAGTCCCGAAGAAATCGAACGAAAAATTTCAATTTACACTGCCCTGGGCCATGTAGAATGGAAGGGTAAAAAAATCAATATCTTTGACACCCCCGGCTCTTCTGATTTTGTGGGGGAGGTAATCTCTGCCCTCCGGGCCACTGAACTTTGCATTGCCGTGGTAGACGGACGGGCAGGAGTCCAGATCGAAACGCTAAAACTCTGGAGAACCCTGAACAGTCGGGGAAAGCCCCGGGGTATTTATATTACAAAGATGGACGATGATCGATCTGACTTTGAAGCGGTACTGGAGGATATAAAAGAAAAATTGAAGATCGATCCCTTCCCCTTCTTCCTCCCTATGGGAAAGGGTTCCTCCTACAGGGGGGTCATCGATGTGCTCAATGAACGGGCCTACTTTGTACAAGAAGGAGGGCTCGAAAAGGAAGGGCCTATCCCTGCGGAGTACCAGGACCAGGTACGGGCCATGCGGGAACGGCTTATCGAAGCCGCCGCCGAGGGGGACGACACCCTCATGGAACACTACGTAGACAAGGGCTCCCTGGACGCAGAGGAGATGCACCTTGGACTCATCGAAGCTCTGGCGGAACATAAGTATGTTCCGGTATTCTGTGGATCGGCCCTTAAAAATTCGGGTATTATTCCCTTTATCGATATCATGGCCGACATTGCGCCGGATCCCCGCACGGCCCGGGACCTTGTCCAGGAAACAAGTGGGGAAGAACGGGAAGTAGAAATCGACCCAAACAAACCCTTTGCGGGCCTGGTGGTAAAAACCGTATTCGATCAATTTTCGGGGAAACTTTCCTGGGTAAAGGTGTTCGAGGGGAAACTTTCGGCGGATTCGGAAATTCTTAACGTCCGGGAAAATAAAAAAGAGCGTATAGGAAAGTTGTATCTGTGCCAGGGAAAGAAACTGGAAGAAGTGCGGGAATTGTATGCGGGGGACGTGGGCATTATTACCAAGGTAACAAGCCTGCATACCAACGATAGCATTACCGATCCGGTAAATCCCCTTCTCTTTGTTCCCCTCAAGCTTCCTGAACCGGTGCACATGGTGGCGGTTCACGCGGCTCAGAAAAAAGACGAGGATAAACTGGGAGAATTTCTCCTGCGGGCCACGGAAGAAGATAAGACCCTTCGGTATGAGTACAATACGGAAACAAAAGAAGCGATCATTGGGGGAATGGGGGAACTCCATATCGCCATTGTGCTCGACAAGATCCGTAACAATCAAAAAATAGAAATCGAAACCCGGCCTCCCCGGGTGGCCTATCGAGAGACGATCACCAAAAAAGCTAATGCGGAGTATACCCACAAGAAGCAAACCGGCGGCCACGGTCAGTATGCCCGGGTTGTTCTGGACATCGAACCCCTCCCCCGGGGAGAAAACTACAAATTTATCAATGCCATCTTTGGGGGAGCTATCTCCAAGGGCTACATTCCCGGCGTAGAAAAGGGGGTCCTCGAGGCCATGCAACATGGGGTTATGGCGGGCTATCCGGTGGTGGATGTGCAGGTTACGGTGGTGGATGGGAAGGAACATCCCGTGGATTCTTCGGAACTGGCCTTTAAGCTGGCCGCCCGGAATGCCTTTAAAGAGGCCATGAAGAAAGCAAGCCCCACCCTCCTTGAGCCCATCATGAATCTGACCGTTTTTGTGGAAGAAAAGTACCTGGGAGATATCATGTCGGATCTTTCGGGGAAACGGGGAAAAATCCTCGGACAGAACTCCATCGGCGGTGGCATCGAAGAAATTCGGGCCCAGGTTCCCCAGGCAGAACTCCTGCGCTATTCCATCGATCTACGTTCCATGACGAGTGGTACCGGTTCTTTCAGTGTGGAATTTGACCACTACGCACCGATCAGCGGCAAGATCGCAGAAGAGGTAATAAAAGCCGCCGAAGCATTCCGAGTACAGGAAAGTGAAGAATAATACAAAAGGAACAGGGGTTGGTCCCTACGGTGACAAATCATACTTTTGTGTACGGAAAATAGGGAGGGTGCCCTAGGGCACACAAGAAAGGTCCTGACTCAGCGGCGCAGCCAGGGCCACCCCCATATATAAAAAGGAGGTGAAAGCCGGAAGAGCCGGACAGAGCCGGCCCGGCAAAAGGGAAGTATAGTAGTAACGTGCCGCTGCTTCCCACAATCAAAAGGAGGGGCCCGTGGTAGAAGAATCTACCACGGGTTTTTTATTGATCCTCCCCAAGAAGTTTCACCCGGGATTCAAAAAAACTGGTGATATGGTTTGGGTAAAAATAAAAAGAGGAGGGGAGCCTGTCCCCTCCTCTTTTTATATATCGGCCACTCAGGAAACAAACAGTGTAACCTTCCCAGCCTCACCTTTATTTTCGCTCAGCCATAGGAACATAGGGAAGTCGGGGCTGCACACATTTATAGGCGGGACGAATAATCTTACCACCGGAAATAATTTCCTCCATTCGGTGGGCACACCAGCCTGCTACCCGACTCACCGCAAAAAGTGGGGTATACAGTTCACCGGGAATCCCGAGCATGTGGTACACAAAGCCAGAATAGAAGTCCACATTGGTACAGATCGATTTATCCGCCCCTTTTACCTGTTTGAAAACAATGGGGACCAATTTCTCTATCGTTCTATAAAGGTTAAATTCCTTTTCGAAACCCTTTTCCTTGGCAAGCTCCGCCGCCTTATCTCGCAGGAGCGTTGCCCGCGGATCCGATTTGGTGTATACCGCGTGTCCCTGACCATAGATGAGCCCCGTTCTATCAAAGGCTTCACCCTTCAATATCTTTATAAGGTAGGCCGCTACTTCATCCTCATCTTCCCAGTTTTTTACGCCTCTTTTGATATCCTCCATCATGCCCATCACCTTGATGTTGGCGCCCCCATGTTTAAAGCCCTTAAGGGAACCAACCCCTGCGGCGATAGCCGAGTAGGTATCCGTATCGGCAGAAGAAATAAGATGCACCGCAAAGGTAGAGTTATTCCCTCCTCCGTGCTCCGCATGAAGGATAAGGGCAAGATCCAGGATTTCCGCTTCCAGGGAGGTAAATTTTTTATCCGGCCGGATAAGGGAAAGAATCGTTTCTGCCGTAGAGGACAGTTTCTCGGGGGTGTGGATAAAGAGGCTTTCATGATCGTAGTAATGTTTCTTGGCCACATAGGCATAGGCGACCATGGTGGGGAAACGAGCAATGAGTTCCAGACACTGACGGAGGACGTTTTCATACGAAAGGTCTTCGGGGTTCGGATCATAGGCGTAACAGGTAAGAACCGAACGGGCCAGCTTGTTCATGATATCCGGCGATGGGGCCTTCATAATAGCGTCTTCTGCAAAATTATCGGGAAGGCGCCGGTGTTCCGCGAGAAAATCGTTAAATTCTTCCAGTTGTTCTTTAGTGGGGAGCTGACCAAACATCAACAGGTATACCGTTTCTTCAAAGCCATAGCGGTGTTCTTCCTGCACATAGCGAACGATATCTTCTACATCGATACCCCGATAGTACAGTTTCCCATCCACCGCGATTCGTTCATTCTCATCGATGATATACCCATGCACATCCCCAACCCGGGTAAGCCCTACCAGGACCCCCGTACCATCCGCATTTCGCAGTCCCCGTTTGACGTTGTACTTAGCATAGAGTTCTGGATCGATTTTGTTATTTTCTAGCACCATCGACAGATAGGTATCCACCTTCATAGGCCCCCCTTGCAATGCATATTTATGCATCTTATTTAAGCATATTCTGCATACTTATGCAATACGTATCTGAAAAAATCTTCAGAGGATTCCTCAAGACAAGGGAATAAGCCCCCTTGCTCGTTACACCAAGGGCGAGGATAGTGTACGTAGAGTTTCCTAATATTGCAGTACCTTAAAGTAATGGTATATACTGAGGTACCATGAAAAATCCCCTTATCAAAGAACTATTAGCTCTCGAACCGCAAGGACAGGAAGTCCATGTTCAAGGGTGGGTACGAACCAAGCGGGAGCTTAAGAACCTAGTATTCATTGAAGTAAATGACGGGTCCTGTTTCAGGAGTATCCAGTGTACCTTCGATCTCAACACACCTCTGGATGAACCAAGCCGCGAGGCCATTAAAGAAATAAGTACCGGCGCCGCGGTTCACATCGAGGGGAAACTGGTCCCTTCCCCTGCAGAAGGGCAACCCCTGGAAGTGGCAGGGACCCGGGCCGTTCTGGTGGGGCCCGCACCGGCAGAAAGCTATCCCCTACAGAAAAAACGCCATTCCTTCGAGTTTTTACGGGAAATAGCCCATCTGCGAGCACGAACCAACACATTTGGAGCCGTTGCACGGGTACGCAGCAGGCTTGCCTTCGCGATCCACCAATTTTTTCAGAGCCGCGGCTTCCAGTATATTCACACGCCCATCATTACCGCAAGCGACTGCGAAGGGGCAGGGGCGATGTTTCAGGTAACCACCCTCGACCTTGAAGGCCTTGCCCGCTCAGGGAAACCAGTGGATTATACCAAAGACTTTTTTGGTAAGCCCAGCTATCTTACCGTTTCAGGGCAGCTCGAAGCGGAAACCTACGCCACTGCCCTTTCCCGGGTGTATACCTTCGGGCCTACCTTCCGGGCAGAAAATTCCAACACCACCCGACACTTAGCAGAATTCTGGATGGTAGAACCGGAGGTCGCCTTTGCCCACCTTGAGGACGATATGGAATTGGCAGAAGAGTTCCTTAAAGAACTCTTTACGGTGGCCCTTACAGATTGCAGAGAAGACCTGGAATTCTTTGATTCCCGGATCCAGAATGGTATCATCCGCACCCTTGAACAGGTGGTCCAGTCTCGCTTTACCCACATGACCTACACGGATGCGATTCGGGAACTCGAGAAAAAGGCGGATCGTTTTGAATTTAAGCCTTCCTGGGGGTGTGATCTTCAGAGTGAACATGAAAAGTACCTTACCGAAGAAGTAGCCCACGGTCCGGTCATTGTGACCGATTACCCGAAAGAGATTAAAGCCTTTTATATGAAATTGAACGACGATGGCAAAACCGTCCGCGCCATGGATGTTCTTGTACCCCGGCTGGGAGAGATTATTGGTGGTTCTGAACGGGAAGAACGGCTCGAAGTGCTGGAACGGCGCATCCTTGAACTGGGGATGAAGCTGGAAGACTACTGGTGGTATCTGGACCTGCGCCGCTTTGGCACCGTTCCCCATGCGGGTTTTGGATTGGGCTTTGAGCGGCTCATTCTGTACGTCACCGGCATGACCAACATTCGGGATGTGATACCCTATCCCCGGGCAGTAGGACAGGCAGATTTTTAACCTCTACCGGAGGCTTTAAACCAGGCAAAGCACAAAATAGCAAGAGGGGAACCGTGGCCAGCCTCCATGCAAAGAATGATGAGGGAATGGTGTTGTTCTGGTACCGGGAGCTCTGGGGCCCCTCCTCTTCTTTCTCTTTAGTCTTTCTTTCTGGAGCGATCCCATGAGAATGGTCGGGTCTCTTGTCCCATGGGGGATTTTGGTTGGAATGCTCCTCTTTCCCTGGGAGACCCTCAGGGCAGAAAAAGTTTCCCCTGTCCCGTCGGCTCCCCTCGAAAAGGCGGAAAACTTTCTTTCACCCCTTCCGTTCCCCATAAAAGAAACGCCCCTGCTCCAGGCAGGGTCGGCGATCCTTATAGACGCTACTACGGGGAAGATTCTCTATGAAAAGAATGCGGACCTTTCATTTCCGCCGGCATCCTTAACTAAACTGGTCACCATGTATCGGGTGCTGGAGGCCATCCAGGAAGGGAAAACTTCCCTGAAGACGGTGCTTACCCCACCCCAGGAAAGCTGGGCCATTAACCAGCCAGCGGGGTCTTCGCTGATGTTCCTTGGACCAGGACAGAGGGTAAGCGTGGAAGAGTTACTATTGGGGCTTGCAGTTGCCTCCGGTAATGATGCGGCGGTAGCCCTGGCCATTCATATCGATGGTTCGGTACCGGCCTTTGTACAGGGGATGAATCGCCTGGTTAAGACTCTTGGATTAGAACAGACCTTTTTTGTGGAACCCGCTGGCATTTCAGCGGAAAACCGAACCACTGCCCGGGATTTTGTCCGTTTTTGCGCAGCATATATCAACATCTTTCCTGAAGCCCTTTCTCAATATCATAGGGTAACGCAGATTTCGTATCCCCTTTCGCATAATCTTTCTCGGCCTGCCGGTAACACTAACCCCATCATCCAGCAGAACCGAAACGGCCTTCTCGGACAATTCGAGGGAGTAGATGGACTTAAGACAGGATACATCCAAGAGTCAGGATACAACATGGCCGTCACGGCCCGGCGGGGAAATACCCGTCTTCTGGCGGTACTTCTCGGGGGTCCCGGGAGAACTACGGCAGAAGGCTCTGCCATTCGGGAACAGGACAGTCGTACCCTCTTAGAGTGGGGCTTTAGCCATTTTACCACCCTCTTTGCCCACATAGAACACCTTGAACCAGTGCGGGTATGGAAAGGAAAAGTCCGCTCTATCACTCCCCAGGTGGGAGCCTCCCTGGCGTTTACGGTTCCCCGTGAGCGGGCTTCCGGTGTTCACTGGGAACTGAACTATCAGGAACCCCTTATTGCCCCCCTCCCACAGGGGACACCTATTGGAAGGCTTCGCTTCTTTGATGCCACAGGGACCCTCTACGAAGTTCCCCTTATCAGTGGAGAAAGGGTAGAAAAAGGCCCCTGGTGGCGACGTATCATGGATACCTGTATACTTTTTTTCAAGAGCCTTTTCAGAAGCTAAGGGAATATTTCCCTGGGGCCACCATACAACTTCTCGTGCCCCTAGTAAAGATTGAACTTTTTTCGGACCAGCAACGGGAAGCCCCTATTTTTTCAATCCCTCTTCCACAAGACGGGAGACCGGAACCATCTGGTACCCTTCCCTTTTCAATCCTCTGACAAGAAGATCCAGGCGCTGAAAAAGGTAGTCCCGGCGTCCCTCAGGATTCTTTCCCAATGCAATGGGGATTACAAAACCCGGCTGAGCCTGAGATATGATGGTCTCCACGAGTTCTCCCCCATCCCGATAGGGCAGGAGGTTCCGTTTCTGTTCAGCCAGGCCCACCCAATCAAGGGGATCCAGATCTCGCCGTACCGTTCGGTACCCCCCCTCTTGAGCAGCCATTTCGATAAGAGAAGAGCCCACATAAAAAGGAGCATGCCAGAGGGGAGATAATTCAAAGCCGGTGGCCTTAAAATACTCATCCTCATTGCGAGCCAGTCCCCGTTTAATAAAGTCCCCATCTATGGTGTATTTTCGATCCGCCATATTGATAGGAGCAAAGAAGAGATTTCCCACTTCGTGTCCCCGCCGGGCAATGTCCGCCGCCGCTTCAGGGTATTTACGTACAAACTCCCCATTCACGAAAAAGGTACTGCGAATTCCATACCGTTCGAGCACCTCCAGGACCTCCGGCAACCCTTCTACCTGTTCCATAAGATCGAACACCAGGGAAAGATAGGGTTTGGTCATTTTCCGGGGAGCCTCATATTTTGGGAAAACCGGTCGAGTCTCGGCCCGCTTCATAAAACGAACCATGGGGAAATTTCGATAATAACTGCTTTCCTGGATCTCGAGATACACCCGATAGGTTTCATTGCTTGTCTGGGCCTGCCGAAATTGTCCTTCCCCGGCGGCAAGGGGTATCCATCTTGTTTTTTTATCATCCAGGGCATAGCGCCGTTCCCCTGCTTCCATCAGCACTTTCCCAGAAACAGCATCAAAGCCATAGCGGGAAGCCGAAAGAAGGGCCACAAAAGTGCGGGGATCCTCCGTTTTTTGCTCCCCAAGGGTATACTGGTATACCCCTTCTCGTTCCACATAGACACAGCGGTTGTCGCTCAGCCATTGGGCATGAAATATCGCCCCTTTACTAAGACGCGCCAGTTCCTGTCCCTTTTCGAAATCCAGAATAAGGGCTCCCTCCTTTCCCCAGAGGAGGAGTTTTTTTTCGTCAGGGGAAAGGGTCCCTTTTTCTCCAAAGGGTTTTTCGAGGGGGGTAAAATACTGATTCCCCCCCGTTCCCTGGAGATTCAGGCGATACATCAACGAAGCACCATCAGAAAAAAGAGGAGAAAGGAGCACCCAAATAATCCCCGCCTTTGACCAGAATACAGAAACCTTCCGTGTTGATGCGGGAAATGCTACATAGGGGAAGGATCCATTTTCAGTATTGTAATAAAGGGCCCTTCGCAGGGGATAATAAAAAAGGTGGGTTCGATCTTTTAAAAAGAGAATCCCCTTTCCATCGGGACCTATCCAGTAAGAATCAAAGGTATCATCGAAATCAAAAGGAAGGGTCCCTACCATGGTTCCCATGGGAAGAAAATCCGCATAAACAGAACGGGTAGAAAGCTCTACCGATCGGGTGCGATATACCGAGGTTCCCTTTATATAATACAGGTTCCCCCCTTCATCCCAGAATACTCGAGAGATGTGTCCTTCCCCTACAAGCCGGTACCGTTCATCAATGGCTAAGCTTCCTTCGAGAAGAGCCACCGAGTGATAATAGAGCCGATCGTTGCGCTCATACACAAAGGTCCTGCTGTCGGGACTCCATCGTGCGGGAAGCTCCGTATCCCCCCGGAGAATTCCCGTAGCGATTTCGTAGATCTGTTTTTTTTCAACCTGATAGGCACAGAGGGTTCCAAAGGCTGCTGTCTGGGCTTTGATAAAAAGAAGCCACTTTCCATCCGGTGAAGGCACAATAGCATCCCCTTCACCAGGCAGAAAAGGAACGGTGGCTTCTACGTGCGGATATACCGCAAGCGGCTGGGGAAGCCCCAGGGTTTCATTTATCATATATACCCCAAAAGAACTTTGCAGGAATATCCGCTTGCCATCGTTACTGATAGTGATATCCCGGTCGGGGAACACGGTCAGGGCCGTAAGAAGTTGATCCGAAAGAGAAAGGGCGTAGCAGGCTTCTCCCTTCGTATGCCGGGAGCCTTCCTGCTGGATCCGAAAGAGCATTTCTCCCTGGGAAGAAAGATCGAGTCCTTCAAAAGAAACCACCGTATTGGCAGAAAGAGATAGGCCCTGGCCCCACGTCAGGACCCCAATAAAAAACATGAAAAGAAGAGAATTACCGTTCCACTTTTGCTTCATCTTTACAGTCTTCCTTTCGTGATCGTGATTCCAGAATTTCGGTTAGCTCCTGTTCCAATTCCTTAAGGGTTTGCTCCATCTGCCTGAGGCGTTCTATTTTTGCCCGGGCGTCTACCTGGGTAAGTCCCTCACAGGCGGTATCTACCATCGTCTGAAACAGGGCTGTTTTTTTCTCTCCCCCATCCATCATAGGTCCCCCGTATTACAACAAGCGGGCAGCCAGTTCTGCCAGTTCACTCCGTTCTGTTTTAAACAAGGTAATATGACCAAAAAGGGCATTCCCTTTAAAAGATTCTACCAAATACGTCAACCCATTTGAATTAGCATCCAGATACATGTTGTCAATCTGGTCGGGATCCCCGGTAAGAACGATTTTTGAGTTATAGCCCACCCGAGAAACGATGGTTTTAATTTCATGGGGCGTCAGGTTCTGGGCTTCATCGATAATGATAAATTGGGATGGCAAGGAGCGACCTCTGATATAGGTAATAGCCTCGACCTCAAAGAGCCGTTCTTTAAAAAGCTGGTCCATGTTTTTAATAGTACTCCGTTTACCCAGGGAAAGGAGGAACTCCAGGTTATCATAAATGGGTTCCATCCAGGTAGCGAGCTTGGCCGATTTTTCTCCCGGTAAATAGCCGATATCCTTCCCCAAAGGAACGATAGGGCGAGAAATAAGGACCCGCTCATATTTTTTTTCATCCAGAATGAGGTGGAGGGCCGCGGCGATCGCCAGGAGGGTCTTCCCCGTTCCTGCCCGCCCAACAAGGGTAACACAGGGTATCGAGGGGTTTAATAACAGGTCCAGGGCCGCCCGCTGCCGTTCATTCCGGGGCATAATACCAAAACACCGTTCTTCCGAAAGAGCACAGGGAACGAGCTGCTGGGAACTTCCTTCATAGCGGGCTAAAAAGGTGCGTTCTCCCCCCCGTTCTTTAAAATACACATACTGGTTTGGGAGGAGAATTTCTTTCGATGGCCCGGGAATTTGCTGGACGAGTTCAGTAAAAGCATCCGACCCTACTTCGATCTCCCGGATCCCTTCGTAGAGGGTGGCGGCATTTACCTTTTGTTTTTCATAATCCACCGCTTTAAGGCCAAGCACCGTAGCCTTTACCCGGGCATTGATATCCTTCGACACGAAGAATACCATTTTACCCGAGGAAAGCAACGATGCGGCCTGAAGAATTATCCGGTTATCGTTGGTATCCAGGGGAAGATCCGCCGGGGGGTGATTAATTCCCCCAAAAATAACCCGTAAAACCGAACCGTTATCGAGCTTTACCCCTTTTCGGACATCTCCACCCCGAATTGCCCGATTCAAATACCGAATCGCTTCCCGAGCGTTTTTTCCCCGTTGATCCGAATAGGTTTTTAATTTATCGAGCTCTTCCAGAACTACCAGGGGAATCGCAATTTCACTATTCCGGAATGACTCTATCGCTTCGGGGAAATGAATGAAAATATTTGTATCCAGAACAAATACCTTTGAATTTACGTGGGACATACCTTTCACAGTGTACTACGGTTGTGAAAGGTATGCAAGAAATACCTTTCTTTTTTATTTACTGGTTTCCCACTATTTCGGAACGTTGCAGTACCTCTGCTGGTTTTCCAGACTGCTCTGTATCAAAAGCTCGAATAAGGGTAACCACCGCTAACAAAGCTATAAGAACAAATACGAGCTGACGCATGGGACCTCCCCTTCTTGAACAAGGTGATTGTACCATTTCTTGGCACTATACGCAAGGGTTTTCAAGATAGTGCAAAATTTTTCAGGGTAATACCGACAGGGGATTAATTGCCTGCCCGTTTTTAAAGACCCCAAAATGTAAATGGGGTCCCGTACTGTACCCTGTAGTGCCCACCGTTCCAATAATCGCGCCCTGGGAAAGGCTTTGCCCTTTTTGTATTCTGACACTATCCAGATGAGCATACATCGTTTGATACCCCCCATCATGGCTTAGAATGACATAGTTTCCATACACCATGTTAAAACCTACCGCCGCAACGCGCCCTTCCCGGGAAGCAGGTACTGGGGTTCCCAGGGGAGCCACTATATCAATGGCCGCATGGAACCGTCGATCACCGGTAAAAGGATCTTCACGCCAGCCATAGGGACTACTAATACGACCTTTTATAGGCATGATAAAGAGGGTCCCCAGTACCCGCTTAAGCTCGGTAGGATTCATTTTAGCTCCGGGCAAAAACAGGACCGTTCCCGGTATAATGGTGGCACTCGCTAAATCGTTTGCATCCAGAATAGCCGTCATGGGAATCCCCCATTGACGGGAGATCCGAGAAAGGGAATCTCCCCGCTGTACGGTATACAGAATACCATCCATATTGGGAATTTTAATGGTACTCCCCACCCGTAACAGTCGGGCAGAACTGAGATTATTAACCGAAACAATCGTATCGATGGCAAGAGAAAAACGCCGCGCAATAGAAAGAAGGGTATCTCCCTTCTGAACTCGATAGGTTTTCCACGAAAAAAGTTCCGTGAGATCCAGAGAACCCTCGTCAGTTTCTAAGGATTGAGACACCGGAGGAGGAGACACATACTGAGTAAGATGTTGTTGAATGTCCCGATGGGTAGTTTTTTCTATCATCCCTTGATCTAAGGAAGCATAAAAAAGAGTAAGGGAAGGCAAAGAAACCAGAGAAAAACCCCTGAGGTTCTGGACAACAAAAAAACAGGAGGTCCCCAAAAGGGATAAAGCGATAAGAAGTCCTAGCAACGATGGTTTTTCTAAATCAGAAAAAGTTGGTGCCATACGAGGAGCGGGAAGAACAAGGGGCGATCTTTTTTTATAAATCACCCCATGCATAAGGGTTTTCGAAGAAAACGAAATGGGCCGGGGAGTGAAACGCCGATGTTCTATCCGCTGTTTTTTAAGTAATCCTTGCATCATGTTCTATTTATCGACAGAACGGACCATGTCCATTATACTGGAACACCATGGAGAGTCGGTCTAACGTTACCCTGCCGGACAGGGATCTCATAGGGCTTATACTACTCGCCTTTGTAGTAGCGCTGATAGTTCGTCTGTGTTGTTTTGATCTAGCCGTCACAGAAGGTTCTTCAATGAGCCCCACCATTCCTCCAGGAAGAATCATTTTTATCAATCGCCTGGCCTATGGATTCCGCTTTCCCTGGCAACGTCACTATGTACTTCGCTGGTCCACTCCGCATCCAGGGGACATTGTGGTGCTTCTCTCACCGCAGGGGAAAATAGCGGTAAAACGATGTATCAGCCTCACTGAACATGATTTCTTTTTTGTAGAAGGAGATAATAAGGCGGTATCCTATGATTCCCGTCATTATGGGCCTGTACCGATTGATTTTATTACGGGAAAAGTAGTAGGAATACGATAATGGGAAAAGTTTCATACGACCATTCGGTACTTGTCCCCACAAAAGCCCGTTTCTTATTGGTCTTAGGTGTTCTTATACTTCTTCTAGGGGGACTTTTTGTCCGTTTCATTTTTCTTATGACAGACAATGAGAAACCGATAGAACAGGTAGTGATTCCCTCCGTCAAAGAACGGGGCCCAATCATGGATAGAAATGGGAAACTCCTGGCGGTGCAGGCCAAATTTGCCCACGTAAGTATCTGGAAACCTTCCAGTACGGATCCAACAAAAACAGCAGAGCTACTGGCTCCCCTCCTGGATATGTCCGCCGGGGAAATAAAAAATATCATCAATCAGTCAAAAAATAATTTTGTTTACCTCAAAAAGCGAATCGATGAAGTGACTGCCCGTTCTATCGAGGAAGTAAAACAAAAATACAAACTGCAGGAAGTAAAGGTAGAATACACAAGTGGCAGAATATACCCGGAAAAAAGATTGGCCAGTGCTCTTATCGGCTTTGTGGGAGAAAATAACCATGGCCTTGGTGGTATCGAATACGCCCTGGATAGTTTCCTGTATCCCCAGGAAGGAAGCTCCTATGGGAATCAGGTGGTTCTTACCATAGATATTCAGGTGCAACGAATACTAGAAGAAATAGCCCAGAAATCCCTGGACACCAATAAGGCCGACGGGGTAATCATGGTTGCCATGGACAGTCGGACTGGCGAAATTCTGGGCTATGTATCACTTCCTTCTTTTGATCCCAACGATATTAGCACTTCCCGAGAAGAAGAACGACAGGATCGCATCGCCCAGTTTGCCTATGAACCGGGCTCGGTATTTAAGGTTTTCTCTATCGCTTCCATGCTCGACCTGGGCGCCATTACCGATAGTTCAACCTTTTACTGTAATGGTCAATATGAAAAAACTACCCGAAGTGGAGAAACCATAACCATTAAATGTATGGGATCCCATGGAACGGTTCATCCCCGGGAAATCATTACCTATTCCTGTAATGCCGGCGCCGCCTATGCGTCAGACCAGGTAGATTCGGTAGCCTTCTATACTAAACTTCTTGATCTTGGGTTTGGGGCAAAGACCCCCCTGGGACTTCCGGGAGAAACCGCTGGTTTTTTACGACCCGTACAACGATGGTCCGCCCGTTCAAAACAGACTATTGCGATGGGCCAGGAAGTCGCTGTTTCGGCCCTTCAGGTCCTCCAGGCAACAACCGCCGTCGCCCAGGATGGTCTTCTCCTTACCCCCTCCGTAGTAAGTCGCATTCTTAACGCCGATGGGAGCATCCTGAAGCAAAACGTACCCCAGGGGAAACAGGTGTTCCAACCCGAAACAGCCCGACTCCTGCGCAGTTACATGGCCAGTGCGGCTTCTACCGGTGGCACCGGGTATCGGGCCCGGGTAGAGGATATACCCATCGGCGTAAAAACAGGGACGGCCCAACTTATCGATCCCAAAACAGGGGCCTATTCGAAAACCGATTATATCGCCAGTTGTCTTGCCATTTTACCAATCGATAGACCTCAACTCATCCTGTATCATGTAGTTATAAAACCTAAGGGACCATCTATTCACGGCGGCCGAATATCCACTATTCCTATTCGAGAAGCCGCAGATGCCCTGGCAGACTACCTCGCCATTCCTCGAGGGAACAGTCCTCAGGTCCAACATAGCGGAACCGTTCAGTTACAAGTCCCCCCCTTGCCCCAGATAACCGATACGGTTCCCGACCTACGGGGATTAGGGAAAAAGCAACTCCTTCCTTTGCTATTACGGGACGATATCACCATAGACATAAAAGGCGATGGGTGGGTCCAGCGACAGGATCCTCCGCCGGGGACACCCCTTAAGCCAGGAATGGTTATCCATGTGGAGCTAGAATAACCATGCGTGAGGCAAATTACCGAGCCCTTACCCAGAGCTTTCCTGAGTTACTCCGGATTTTCACCACGCCCCTTACGCCACCTTCTTTTCAGCATAGCTTTATTGCCACCAATTCAGGATATCCCTCCCTTATGATAGAGGGAAAACATGTTCATTCCCCCCGGGATCCTATCCGGGAAGCAGAACGAATAGCCGCAACGGTCCCAGATAGGGAAGCCCCCCTGGTGGTGCTTGGTTTTGGTCTTGGGTACCTTCCCCTGGCGCTCCGCCAGCGCTTTCCCCATCGCCCCCTCATCATTATTGAACGCCATGGGTTCTTCATTCAAAAAGCCCTGGAACTTGTGGACCTTTCCCCTCTTTTTCTGTCAACGACAGAAACAACAAAGGGCTCCCTGTTCTGGATCATAGGAGGAGAGCCGGCTCAATTGCTGGAAATTCTCCGTCGCATCGAAGCAGAGCAGTTTCACCCCATTGCGGAGCCCCCCCCAGACCTTATAACGAACCCCACCTTATATTCTCTTGACAGGGAATGGTATGACCCTTTCCTTGAGGCTTTGCACCATTGGGAACAGAAACATCGTATTAACCGGAATACCCTTCGAAAATTCGGGAAACGCTGGGTGAGCAACCTTCTCCACAACCTTCCTGAGATCCAGAACACCCCTGGTATTACGTATTTTTCCCAGAAGCTCCAGGGGATTCCCACCCTTATCGTTGCGGCAGGGCCGTCCCTCGACGAACTGCGGCCCTTTCTGAAAGAACTCTACGACCGATGTTGTATCATCGCAGTAGATACGGCCCTGCGGTTTTTGCTTCAAGAAGGAGTAGCCCCTGATTTTGTCATGGTGATGGACCCTCAGTATTGGAATTACCGCCACCTGGACCACTGCTCCCTTGAACAAAGCGTGCTCATCACGGACACCACCGTCTATCCCGGAGTCTTCCGGACAAAACGGCGGACCACCTTTTTCTGCAACACCCCCTCTCCCCTCGGGCTATGGGTTGAACAAAGCCTCGCTCAGCGGGGACTCCTTGGGGCAGGAGGCTCCGTAGCGACCTCTGCATGGGATTTTGCCCGATACACGGGAGCTCACCCCCTCTGGATTGGGGGACTTGATCTGGGCTTTCCGGACTATCAAACCCATTACAAAGGGGCCCTGTTCGAAGAACGGACCCATACCAGGGCCTTTCGCTTCAGGCCCCAGGCCACGGAGCTCTTTCAGGTGCTGCGGAGCGGGAACCCCCGTCAACGGTACGCGATGGATGGTCAGCCCCTGTGGACCGACGAGCGGATGCTCCTGTATGCCCACTGGTTTGAAGAGCGATTTGCCCACTATCCTGAGGCAGTGCCCCGGAGCCTGAGCTCACGGGGACTTGCCATTCGGGGACTACAAAAGGGATCCCTTGAAGAGCTCCTCGCCATGCCCCTCCAGCGACAAAAGATCAATGAAACCCTGCGACAACTGGTGGTTGAAGCCCAGGCCCAATTCGAAGCAACCTTCCCTTTGTCGGAACGGGAAAAAATCCTCAGCCAGTGGATCCAGAGGGCCTGGCAGGAGTTAGAGCATCTTGAAAAAGGCGTGGATAAAATAGGGCTTTCCTCAAAAAGAGGCTGGGTCCCCCTCTGTATCGAAAGCGGTCAGCACCCCTTCCCTACAACGCAGACCCCTTCCCCCGGGCATACAAAAAGCAAGGATCAATTCTTCCTGTACACTCAAGCCAGCCCCTTGTCTCCTCTTTTAGATTTTGTGATGGCATCCCTTCAAAATGAAGGTTCTGAGAATTCTGAATCTCTCAACATGCAATCAGGCTCCATCCAAAAGCCTCCCCTTTCTCCAGGTACGGGGACCCCCCTCCTGCAGGGGATTAACTACCTTAAAACTCGATTAGCTCCCTATCTTTCTTTGTAAAAACATCAAAGGTGTCTCGGGCCTTTCTCAGATTCACCCAAGAAGGCTTTGAGAAAGGCCCCCAGTTCTCCCCTTCCCCTTTTCTGGATAGAAGTATAAAAAGAGGGACCAATTCGTATCAAAAACTATAAAGAACTGACGCCTTTTGGTCGATACAAAAGGTAATGGTGGATAATCCCCCATGGAGACGGTGCGCGTATCGACGTCCAGGCGCATCGTCTTTTTTTATTTCCAGAAACCAGCGGGGAAAGTACTTCCCTTACAGAGCCCTTAGGTTCCCCCGGAATATCAGATCCCATCGGGGACCTGTCGATAGGTCTGCAAGAACGTCTTCAGGCGTCCCAGGGCATCCGCCAAGGTTGCCGTATCCGGCAGGAACACGATACGGAAATGGTCCGGCTCAAACCAGTTAAAACCGGTCCCATGGACCAGGAGAATGTGCTGACTCCGGAGGAGATCCATCACAAACTGTTCATCATTGGTGATGTTAAAGCGCTTCGTATCTATCCGCGGGAAACAATACAGGGCTCCCCGGGGGGGCACCACCGAAAGGCCGGGGATACTATTCACCAGGGACACACAGAGATCCCGCTGCTCCTTAAGCCGTCCTCCCGGTAAGACCAGGTCCCGAATACTCTGATAGCCTCCCAGGGCCGTCTGAATGCCATACTGGGCCGGCACATTGGCACAGAGCCGCATGTTCGAAAGCATCTCAAGACCCTCCCGATAACCTGCGGCGAGCTTTTTATTTCCCGAAAGCACCATCCAGCCTGACCGGAATCCCGCTGCCCGGTAGGCCTTTGAAAGACCATTAAAAGTAATGGTAAGAATATCGGGATTGATAGAAGCCATGGGAACATGGGTAGCCCCATCGTACAGGATTTTGTCGTATATTTCGTCGGCAAATACGATAAGCCCATGCTCCGCCGCAAGATGGGCAATGGCTTCCAGGATATCCCGCTCATACACCGCGCCGGTGGGATTATTGGGATTAATAACCACGATAGCCTTGGTGTTACTGGTTATCTTGGAAGCCAGGTCCTTGATATCGGGATTCCAGGCCGAGGCCTCGTCGCACCGATAGTGAACGGCGGTCCCCCCCGAAAGATTTACCGCCGCGGTCCACAGGGGATAATCGGGGGCAGGGATTAACACTTCATCGCCCTCATTCAAGAGGCCCTGCATGGCCATCATGATAAGCTCACTTACGCCGTTCCCAATAAAGATATCATCCACCGTAACATCCATGATACCCTTTTCCTGGAACTCCTGCATCACCGCCTTGCGGGCAGGAAACAGACCCTGGGAATCGCAGTATCCCTGGGCATTCTGCAGATTCACGATAATATCATGGAGGATTTCATCCGGTGCGGTAAATCCAAAGGCCGCAGGATTTCCTATATTCAGCTTTAAAATACGGTAGCCCTCTGCTTCAAGTCGCTTTGCTTCCCGGAGTACGGGGCCCCGAATATCATAACAGACATTGTCTAACTTGTGGGATTTTTCAAAGCTTCTCATAGGTTGCTCCTCTTTGAATATAGTGTATACATTTCTGAATGCTTTACCCCAAAAAAGGGGCCCGCTTATTCCGATAATCCTTTTAACGCTGGCGGAGCTTTTTTCTGCCCCAGCCCGGCATCCCCGGGGTCCCTTTACCGTTTCTCTTGCGGTCCTTTACACCGTCGCTATCACTCCATGCCGATCCTGTCCCCTTATAAAACGGACAGTCCTTTACACCTTTGCCCCTTCAACCTTTTTTCAGGTATATATGAGAAGGGCGGCCTCCGCAAGGGGTTTAGCCAGGATAGCAATAGCCAGATCTCCCTGGTTACGGGAAAGTTCCCGCTCCCATCGGGATCGATCGGGGACCATGGATCGAACCCGTTGCAGGGCCCTTGTAACCAGGTTTTCCCACCGTTCTTTTTCGGCAGGGAATGCCACCAGGAGACTCTGCCGCACAAAGTAAGCCGCCAGCGCCACCACGAGGGGTTCCGAGGCCTGTTCACAGAGTTCACTAAGCACGGGGCCTGCTTTTTCATAGTTCCGGGTATACAAAAGAGAAAAGGCATAATACAGGGAAATCCACTGTTCCTGGGCTTTTTTCCCGTTATTTCGGTATCGTGAAAGAAAGGAAATCGCTTCCTCGTGGCGGGATTCCAGAATATAGGCAAGGCCAAAGATAAGGGCGATCTTTTCTAACAACCGGGGCTTTTTCTGGCGCAGGGCGCTTTCGAGCCGATGGAGACCGGTAAAATCAGAAAGGACCACATAGGTATGGGCCAACAGATTCACCAGATAGGGGAAAAATCGCTGGCGATCCAGGATCCGCCCTTCCAGATAGTGGGCCAGGGCAGGCCAATCTTCCCGTTCAAGCAGGGTAAAAAGGGGGCGATTGTAAAAGTAAAAACCGTTGAGGATAGCCAGAATAATGATAAAAAAGAGGGCGAGGGGCCAGTTAGATTGCCAGAAAGAAAGAGCAAAAGAAGGCCCCAGGATAAAAAAGGGGAGGGCAAATACAAAGAAAAATGATATAATAAGCGATACATTGAACAGGAAGAATAGTGATTTGAATTTCAATTGGTTTCTCCTTATATTTACCGAAAATGATAGAAGAAAGGACCCATTGGGTCAACGGGGGCAGAAGAAGAGATGGAATCGATGGTGATAAAAAACATCCCGGCTGGATACTACTTTACAAAGCCGACCTACCTGGATGGCCAGTTTATTCTTACCACACCGGAGATACCCTTTAAACAAGAGCTTATCCAGGCACTTCTGGACTGGGAGTTTCGAGAAATCTATACCGAAGGAGAACTGCGACCAGAGTACAGCGCAGAAACTGGTTCGGCCAGTACCCAGGAAGCCCCAGCGAAGGAAGGGGCGGAAGAAACCGAAGAGGACGATAAAAAGGAGTTGAATCGCACCAGCGATTATTACCATCACCTTATTCAATATGTGGAGAACCTCTTTGTTCGCTATGCCACAAAGAAAGAACTTTCTGCAAAAGAAATCGCAGAAAAAGTAAAGGAACTCTGCGAAATAGTGCGGCAGCAACGACGATTTATCCTCCGTTCCCTGAAACCCGCCGAAAAACAACAGAATTTCCTGGTTGTTCACACCGTAAACTCCACAATCATTGCGATCGTCATCGGGCTGTATCTGAAACTCCCTAACCATCGACTCATTGAACTGGGAACCGCGGCCCTTCTTCACGAAATTGGCATGCTGAAACTGCCACCCCAGCTCTACATGGCAAACAGGCCCCTCACCGTGCAGGAACGGAAGGCGATCCTTTCTCACCCTATTTTAAGTTACAACATCCTGAAGGCCGCCGATTTTCCTTTGAATATCTGTGTGGCCGTTCTGGAACACCACGAACGGGAAAATGGAGAGGGCTACCCTCAGAAACTTACCGCCGAAAGAATCAGCCTCTATGCAAAAATAATCGCCGTAGCCTGTTCGTATGAGGCCCTGACGGCCCCCCGCCCCTACAAGGACGCCAAGAATGGCTATGCGGGCATGATCGATCTTCTTAAGAATGTGGGAAAACAGTACGATGATACGGTGGTGCGGGCCCTGGTATATTCCCTGTCAATTTATCCCATTGGTTTATACGTTCTCCTTTCCAATGGAAAACGGGGACAGGTGGTGGATGTAAACCCGGAAAATCCCCGTTTCCCGGTGGTACAAATTCTGGGGGAACAAACACCGGATGGAAAAAACAAGGTGATCGAAACAAGCCAGGAAGGGGTCCACGTTCTTCGCCCCCTGGTAAAAGAAGAAATCCCCCTCGCGACGGAATAAGTCCATGGATACAAGCCTTTTGTGGAATCTCCTCATCATCGTACTTCTGGCATTGGTAAACGGTTTTTTTTCGATGGCCGAAATGTCCCTGGTATCTTCCCGCACCAGCACCATCAAGGCCCGAGTTCAGGAGGGAAAACGGTCCTATGAGCGGGTACTTCACATAAAAGAAAAGCCAGGGCGCTTTCTTTCCACCATTCAGATTGCCATCACCCTTATCGGCATTGTGTCGGGGGCCGTGGGAGGAGCGAACCTCACCGCCCCCCTGGTAGAAGGGCTACAGCAGCTTCCTCTTCTTGCGCCCTACGCAGAAGCCCTGGGGGCAACCCTGATGGTTTTGGGTGTTACCTACATTTCTATCGTCCTGGGCGAATTGGTTCCCAAACACATAGCCCTTTCTCATCCCGAATTCATCGCCCTCCTTGTTACCCCCGTGCTCAACGGTATCACCTTCATGTTTACTCCCCTGGTAAATCTTCTTTCTAAAAGCACCCAGTTCATCGTTACCCTGTTGAGGATCCCTGAAAAGACCGTGCCCCCCATCACCGAAGAAGAGCTCCGCATCGCCCTCCTCGAAGGAGAACAGGCAGGGGTTGTGCAATCAAAGGAACGGCATATGGTGGAAGGGGTCTTCTACCTGGGGGATCGACCGGTAAGCACCTTTATGACCCATCGTTCAGAAATCGAAGGGATTGATATGACCCTTTCCATTCCTGATCTGGCGGGCCTTCTGAAATCGGGTAAGGAGTTACCCCACTTTATCCCCCTGTATAAGGAATCGCTGGATAACATCATCGGCATTCTGTACCGAGAAGACCTGTACCGGGCCCTTGCTTTGGGGAATAGTCTCGACCTTTCCCAATTGATGAAAAAGGCCGTGTTCATTCCTGAGACCATGCCGGCCCTTCGGGCCTTCGAAGTCTTTAAACAGGAAGAAACGGAAATCCTCTGCATCATCGATGAATATGGGGGTTTCTCGGGGATCCTTCAATTCCAGCAGCTGATCGAAGAAATCGTGGGCGAACTTTCCCGTTCCGATGCGGACCATGAAGAGATTATCAAACGGGAAAATGGCTCATACCTCGTCGGGGGAGGCGTAAATATCGACGAAATAGCAGAGGTTCTCGGAAAGCGGAACGAACTCCCCGATCACCGAGAGTACAGTACCCTGGCGGGATTCATCCTGGACATTAGCGGGAAAATTCCCCGTACCGGCGAAGTGTTCACCTGGCAGGACCTTCAGTTCGAAATTGTCGATATGGATGGAAACCGGATCGACAAGGTTATCATCAGCCGCCGCGGGGAGCCTTTAAAAGACGGGCCATCACCGAGCCAATAGCGACCCCCCCTGCCAGGGCCCCAGCGGCGCTGAGGGTTTCGAACCCCGTGGCAAGACTTTTTTCAAGATTCCCCATAATTGAATAGGAAAGGGTGTAATACATGCCCCCGCCGGGAACGAGGGGAATAAGGGCGCAGGCCAGATAGGTGGTAGCAGGGGTCTTGCATAAGGCCCCTATTACTTCTGCATAGAGGGCAATTGCCAGGGCCGCAAGGAGATTGGCTACCACGAGGAGATGGGCCTCCCGATACACCAGGAGATACACGGCCCATCCGAGGCTTCCCCCCAACGCTGAAAGGGGTATATGACGGCCCCTCACCTGAAACACCATCGAAAAGGCCCCACTGGAAAGGCCTGCCCACAGAATTCCTTCCATGAATAAGTTCTCCTACCCCCACACCACCACGAGGAGTACCCCCATGGCAATGGCCATGGCGGTAATAATCGCATCGGCGAAACGGGCTATTCCTGCCACCAGGTCCCCCGCCATGGTATCTCGAATGGCGTTGACCGTAGCAAGACCAGGCACCAGCAGCATAATAGAACCGATAATGATTTTATCCAGTTGCTTCCCCAATCCGAGGGAAAAACAAGCCCCCGAAAGGAGGGCTACAACCATCCCCCCGACGAGGTGGGTAATAAAATCGGGGAGATTCCGTTTTTGCAGGTGGATCATCACCAATTTTATTCCTATGCCCACAAGAAAGGCCGCAAGTCCATCTCCGAGGGAACCCTGAAACAAAAGGGTAAAAAAGAAGGTGCTCAGACCTGCCGCTCCCAGAGAAACAGGGAGGGGATAGGGTTGGGCAATTTCTAATTGATGCAGGAAGTACAAGAAAAGGTGTTCATCGAGCTTTTCCTGTTCCGCCCTTTCTACCAGGTGAATAAGGGCTCCGAGCTTATGGAGATTCACGGACCGACGGGAAATGCGACGGACTACCCCATAACTTCTGCCATCCTCTCCGGTTATAGAAGCCATGATTCCCGTGGGGGTGGCAAAACATTCGGCATCCTTACAGGACCAGAGCCGA
Organism: Treponema sp. J25; assembly: GCF_004343725.1. NCBI lineage: Bacteria > Pseudomonadati > Spirochaetota > Spirochaetia > Treponematales > Treponemataceae > Treponema > Treponema sp. J25. Next base: position 176,592 of record NZ_PTQW01000003.1, on the reverse strand, counting down.
CATAGCCGAACCACCATTTCTTCGGCCCGATAGGTTTCTCCCCCAGCCTCGAGGATTTTTTTCCCCGCCTCAGCCGCTACAATAAGCGGATTCTCCCCCTGCAGGGGCATGCTCTGCTCTCCCCTGGCGTTTTCTGCCGTAACTACTTTCCCTTGTTCAGGGGCTTCAGCTTTTTTCTGGCTTAGCAGTTCCATCCCTCGTCCTTTTTTCTCTTAATTTCGATAGTAATCAATATGCCATAAAAAGAGGCCCCGGGGCGGGACCGTGGGACCCGCTTCCTTTCGATTCCCCCGAAGAACAATGCGCTCAAATTCTTCTGGCGCAAGCCCCCGCTCTTCATAAAAAAGTAAGGTGCCTACGATGGACCGCACCATTTTCCAGAGAAAGGCATTGGCCGTAATTTCAAACACCAGGTAGGATCCCTCCTGGATAAACCGACAACCCACGATGTATCGATGACGGGAAAGGCTACTATCACCCGCACTGGCAAAGAGGGAGCAATCCAGTTCTCCGTGGATCACCCGACAATAAGCAGAAAGAAGGCGTATATCAGGAACCCGCCATAACTGGTGAGCATAGCGAAGCTCCTGAGGTAGGGCCGGCCGCCCACAGACAAAAAAATAACGGTAGGTCCGATAGCGGGCATCGAAACGGGCATGAAAGTCGGGAGAAGCTTCCCGGGCTTCGAGAATACGAACATCCTGGGGAAGCAGCGCATTCAAGGCCATCACGAACCGTTCTGCCGGGATAGACGTAATGGAGGTATGAAAATTGGCAACCTGGCCTATGGCATGAACCCCCGCATCGGTTCTTCCTGAACCTATAAGGTGCACCGGTTCATGGTGTATTTTTTCCAGGGCCCGCTCAATTTCCCCCTGCACAGAACGACCATTACCTTGCCGTTGCCAGCCAGAGAAATCGGTCCCATCATAGGCGATTAACAAACGGATATTGCGGCTCCCCATGCTTATTCCCCGTCCTCATCTTCCAATTCGGCACTTATTTGCTCATACAAGTCCCGGGCTTTTTCCAGGAGGGGACCCGGCTTTTCCCGGGAGGACTTTCCCAGGCCAAAGATTTTAGCAATGGTACGCCGGGATTCCGCCAGGGCCTGGCGGCGGCTTTCTTCCGGTTCGCGGGGACCATATTTCAGTTCCAGCAGCGCCATGAGATAAAGGGCCCCTTCATATCCATAGTTTTTATCCGTATCGGGACCAAAGTACTTAAGCCCAGAAAGGGCTTCCTTTCCTGTCTGTTCCCGGTTAATCGCTTCCCGATAGAAAAAGCGGGCCTTCCGTTTGCAAAGCAGGGCAAGCCAATCATAATGCTGATGGGGATACCGTTCGTTCAGTTCATCAAAAAGCCAGCCACAGCGGAGGGCCGTAATTCCCTGCTTAATGGTGGGAGAAAATTCCCCAGGATAATAATCGTAACAGCGGAGGGCGAGGTAGGTGGCGGCGGTTCCCGATTTTAAGGTGCGACAGGAGGTAAAATCCACAGAAGGGAAAATATGTCCCACCGCAGCGATACGTCCCTCCCGATCATCCTCAGCCTTAAGACGGGATTCCCGGGGAAGACGGGGAAAATCATCCGGTAACGCGGCAAACCAACAATTGGGACAGACCGTTACCTGATAGATAAGGGGATACACCGCTCCATATTTTAGAGAGGCCTCATATTTTCGATGGAGTTCGTCGGTGAGGGGCCCCGCAATAAGCCGCCCTCCCCCTGAAAGCATTTCTTCCCGCTGAAAGGAGGTATCACACACGGGGCAACGGATAGGTTCTTTTGAAAAGAACGAAATTTTCACTTCCCGCTCTTCCTGAGGGGCCTTAGCAAATCGAAGCATGGTTAGCACTCCCGTCTTTTTCAATTTTTTCGAGGATCACCATGGCAATCGCATTATCCCTTTCATGGGTCAGGGAAAGATGTATCCGGTTTGCCCCACACTCCTCTAAAGCCCGTTGGGCACTCCCAAAAACAAGGATATGGGGCTTTCCATTATGATTATTTTCTACCAGGATATCCTTAAGGACAATGCCCCGCAGTCCTGTCCCGAGGGCCTTTCCAAAGGCTTCTTTTGCCGCAAAGCGGGCGGCTAACGAAAACAGCGCCCCCGAGCGACGGGCCCGGGCGGCTTCTATTTCCCGGGGATGGAAAAAGCGTTCCAGGAGTCCCGGATTATCCAGCCAATGGGCAAGCCGGGACACATACACCACATCGATGCCTATTCCCACAATCATGGGTTTTCCCGTCCTTTCCGGACCACCTCGACGGGTATTTCAAGGGGATCAAAACGGATCACCTGAAAATTGGGAGGAACCTGAACAGTCACCGGGATAATGTAGGTGCCTTCCCCTTTGATATCTGAACAATCCAGCGAAAGAATCGAGTAGTCCGGTGTATAGGCTTCTAGTTCTTTTTGGGCCCCCTGAAGTTTGATAGAACCGTAATTAATCTGGAGCCGCGCAATAAATGATGAGGGAAGCCCCGTCACAATGATAGGAATATTCTCGAAATTTTTAATGATAAGGGACTGTTGTACCACCGCATTAAAGGTAACCAGTGAGTTCCCCTTAATACTCACCAGACTATCCTTTGATTGCAAGCGGACCGTTACCGAGAAATTCTCTTTTCTACCGGTTAGCTCGATACTTTCGGTGGTAACGTCGGTGATCTCTGCAACTTTACTGCGGGGACCGACAACATACACCTGGGCCGGTTCAATCTGAAAGGAGGCAAGTTCATAGCCCGTTTCAAGGTACCCCCGAAAACTGGGTGTTACGGGAACTAATTTCGAAAGGCTCCGTTCAAGACCTATCATGATTTCTGCGGGTTCAGGCTGAATCTCGAGGGATTCAAAATGAGTAGCCTGAGCTTTCTGCCGAACCCGGACAGGAATTTTGTAAATTCCTTCGGAGGTATATGAATCGATATCGATATAGGCTTCCAGGCTGTCTTCCGAGAGGGTAGTAATAATCGACGGGTCTCCCCGTAACGAGAGCCGTACCACATGGGGATAGGAAGTAGCGGGGACAAGGTCATTATGGGAATCCACCACCAGAGGAACGATAAAGTACCGCTCTTCCAACATACTCAGACGATGAAACATAAAAAGCACCATTGCAATTACCAGAGAAAGGGCCTTGATTGGCCAATCCTTGATAAATTTTTCTATCCTTTTTTTAGCGCCGGGCCGTTTCATGGTATGATTCCTCAGGGGATTCCTCTTCCGTGGTCCGTTCTCCTTCGAGGAGGAACGTTAATTTCCGTTGTATCTCAAGGGAGGAAAGGTCATAATACAGTTTTCCATCATAGGCAAGACTGATAGCCCCTGTCTCTTCTGAAACGATAATAACGATGGCATCGGAGACCTCCGAAATTCCCAGGGCCGCCCGGTGCCGGGTCCCAAAGGTTTTACGGATATCCTGTTGTTCCGACAGGGGCAAAAAACACCCCGCCGCAAGAATTTTCCCATTTTGAATAACCACCGCCCCATCGTGGAGGGGCCCATCGTAGGCAAAGATCGTGATGAGGAGATTCGAACAGAGTTCTGCATTCAGGCGGGTTCCCGATTCAATGTAGGTGCGCAGATTAACCCGGCGGGCAAAAACAAAAAGGGCTCCCCGTTTTTGTTTAGAGAGAATCTCCGCCGCCGTTAACACGGGCTCAAAAACCGTCTGGGTTGGTTGCGAGGCAAGATGGAACAGTTCCCCCTGCCCCAGTCTCAGAAAAATCTTTCGTAATTCCGGTTGAAACACAATAGCTATAGCAATAAAAAGCCCCGGGGCAAGAAAATTAAGAACCCATAAAAGGGTGGTCAATTTAAGGAAATACGCCAGGCCATAGCAAATAAACAGCAACCCCGCCCCTTTGATAATCTGAATTGCCTGGGTTTTTACGAGAAGATCATAGGCCTTATAAATGATAAAGGCCAATATGGAAACGTCCAGTACTGGTCGAATAAGGTTATACAAATGGTTCAGGTTGCGAAACCATTCAATCATCCTGGCTCCTTCGTGCTGCTTCGATACTATGGAAACAACGAACGAAATCTACCGTTTCTTCCACATCATGGACCCGAAGGATACGAGCCCCATGAGAGAGGGCTGCAGCGGTAGCCCCCAGCGTTCCGGGGAGTCGCCGTTCCACCTCCTTACCGGTAATAGCCCCTACGAAGGATTTCCGGGATAGGCCCACGAGAAGAGGATAGTTCCCATTTCCCAGCTTTTCAAGGTGGGCCAACAGTCGCAGGTTATCTTCCAGGCGTTTACCAAAGCCGATTCCTGGATCAAGGATTATCCGCTCGGCGGGAATACCTCCTGCCTCTGCCCGCTGGGCGGCGCCCCACAAAAATTCATGAACCTCCTGAACCACATCGTCGTAATAGGGGGCCTCCTGCATTGTCCGGGGGATACCCTTCTTATGCATGAGGACCACCACCGCCTTTTCCTGTGCACAGAGGGGCAACATAGCAGGATCATCCATCAGGGCCGAAACATCATTAATGATGTCGGCCCCTTCTTCTAACATGACCCGGGCCACTTCAGCCTTACGGGTATCGATGGAAAGGGGTATGTTCGAACGCCGACGAATCCCCCGCACTACCGGCAAAAGCCGCTTCAGTTCTTCTTCCGCCGGGACATAGTCAGAGCCAGGGCGGGTGGATTCGGCCCCCACATCAATGATGGCCGCCCCCTTTTCCACCGCTGCCAGGGCCCGGGCGACGGCATCCTCGGCAAAGGCCCGACTGGCAGGATAAAAGGAATCAGGGGTAGTATTAATGATAGCCATGACGAGGGGGGTCCCAGAAAGATCGAGCACCGCTCCCGTCCGAAGCTGTATGGTCCGATTCATGTTCCGCTTACCTTCCGATGCAATTCTCTGGCTGTACCATACCAGTCATGGATGTGTTGTGCCAGGGTAGTACCATCAAGACCACAGAGCGAAAGGAGTTCCTGACGTGTTCCCTGCGGAAGGGGTCCTTCGGGGATACCCAGCACCTTACAGGACGTTTCAATTCCTATCTCGGAAAGCCGCGTCACCAGGTGCTCTCCTAAACCGCCCTCCCGTACCCCTTCTTCGGCTATGATAAACAACCGATAAGATTTGATTATCGAAAAAAGGTGTACTTCATCAAGGGGTTTTATAAAGCGAAAATTATACAGATCGAGGGGAATCCCCTCTTTATCCAGAATCTCCGCGGCCTTTAACGCCTCTGGCAGTAGGCTCCCCGTAAAAGCAAGACAGACTTCCCCTCCATTCCGCCGCACAAAGGCCCCCCTCCCCGTCTCGAGGGGCTGCATACAGGTCTCTTCTTCTTTAGGACAGGGAGCCTTGGGATAGCGAATCATCACCGGACGCCGCTGCTCCAGGGCCCAGCGAAGCATTTGCTCCAGTTCGCCGGCGGTGGCAGGGGCCAGCAATGCCATGTGGGGAACACTCCGAAAGAGACTGATATCATAGATCCCCTGGTGGGTTTCTCCATCCTCGGGGACCACTCCTGAGCGATCCAGGGCAAAGATAACCGGCAAGTTCTGCAACGCCACATCATGGATCACCTGATCCACCGCCCGCTGCATGAAGGATGAATAGATGGCCACCACCGGTAAAAGTCCGTTTGCCGCAAGGCCCGCCGCAAAGGTTACCCCGTGGGACTCCGCAATCCCCACATCAAAGAAGCGCTCAGGGAAACGCTCCCGAAAGGGGGTAAGGCCCGTTCCCTTTTCCATGGCCGCCGTAATGGCCACCAGGGATGGACAGGCTTCTCCCAGGGTCACCATGGCTTTGCCAAAACCATCGGTAAAGGTAAAGCCCGCCGTTTTTTCTACCATTCCGTCTTCGATAGAAAAAGAACCGATCCCGTGGAATTGGGCAGGATTTTTTTCTGCCGGTTTGTAGCCCCTTCCTTTTTGAGTAACCACATGGACCACCACCGGCCGATTCAGCTGTTTTATGTCTCGAAAGACTTCCTCCAGGGTTAGCATGTGGTGTCCATCGATGGGGCCCACATACTCAAAGCCGAGATCCACAAAAAAGTTCCGCGGATAAAATAGGATTTTAATGGCGTTTTTAAAACGAACAAGCCAGAAATATAACCATTGCCCAATAAGGGGTATCCTTTTTACACATCGATCTATCAGGTTTCTCATGCGCTGGTACGAAGCCTTCATCGTTAACATACTCAAATGCTTAGAAATTCCTCCTACATTCGGACCGATGGACATGGAATTATCATTAAGCACGACGATGAGGGGAATCTGGAGCTGTCCCGCATGAGAAAGGGCTTCGTAGGCAAGGCCCCCTGTTAAGGCCCCATCGCCAATAACCGCTATAACCCGATGGGAAGAGCCCCGGCTTCTTTCCGCCACCAGCATCCCCAGGGCCGCCGAAATCGAGGTAGAGGCATGACCCGTTTCAAACACATCGTGGGGACTTTCCGACCGTTTGGGGAAACCAGAGATTCCCTCTTTCTTTCGGAGGCCCGAAAAATTCCGGTAGCGACCGGTAAGCAGTTTATGAGGATAACACTGGTGTCCCACATCCCAGATGATCTTATCCTGGGGACTATCAAATACCCGGTGCAAAGCCAGGGTTAATTCTACGATTCCCAGATTACTCGCCAGGTGTCCCCCGTTTCGGCTTACCCGATAGATGATTTCCTGCCGTAATTCTTCCGCTAATTGCTGCAGTTCCTGCCGGGAAAGGCGTTTCACCTCATGGGGGCCCCGAATTCGGGGGAGAATTTTTTCGTTCATAGAATGGTATTATAAACAAAAAAACCGCGGAACTCTAGCGGTCCGCGGTTTTTAACGCTCTTTACCAACACAAACCAGGCCCATGACAGTACCAATCTGTCACATTCCTACTTCTTCTTCTTGTGTCGGTTCTTTCTCAGCTTCTTCTTTCGCTTGTGGGTTGCGATTTTCTTGAGTTTTCGCTTTCTTCCGCAGGGCACTTGAGCGTCTCCTTTGAAAAAAATGGATTTCCTTATGGTCAGAGGAAAGATCCCCGATCCGGCGGTTTCAACCTTTGCATAGTATGACAGGGAGGTAGTAAAAGGTCAAGAGGCATTATGGAGGGGTATTGGGAAAGATCGGCCCCCTTATCCAAGGGGCTTCAATAGGGGCTCTTCACTAAACAACTTTTGAAGGCATAAAAGAAGAGGTCCCCACAAAATCCTGTATCTTTTGTTGTATAGTGCTTATAAAACCCTTCTCATCTTCCTCTACGCTGATCCAGTGTACCCCGGAAAGACTTTTAAAAAAGGTAATCTGCCGTTTTGCATACTGCCGGGTATGCTGGGCGATAAGGGCAGCCACCTGCTCCACATCGCTATGAAGATCCCCCTCCTCGGTAAAAAATTCCTGGTAACCAATGGCCCGCATCCCCGGATCCCCTGGCCGGTACCCCTGCTGCCAGAGCCGCTGGACCTCCGCAGAGAGGCCGGCCTGCATCATAGCGGCCACGCGCTCATTAATACGACGATAGAGGTCATCCCGATGTCGATGGATACCCAACAGCAAAAAGCGATACGATGGCCGAGGAGCATTCCCCCCATAGCGGGGATAGGCACTCAGGGGCTTCCCGGTGAGCCGATACACTTCCAGGGCCCTGAGGAGTCGGTAGGTATCATGGGGATGCACATGGGAGGCCGTCTCCGGATCCACCGCCTGCAACTGGGCAAGCAAGGCAGGAGCCCCCTTTTGGGCTAATTCGTGTTTCAACTCGTCCCTGATAGTCTGGCTGGAAGGGGGAGCCGCCGGAAGCCCCAGCACGAAGTGTTTTAAATAGAACCCTGTCCCTCCCGACACCACTGGAAGCTTCCCCCGCCGATAGATATCCTCACAGATCCGGTCTGCCTCTCGGACAAAGTCGCCCACGGTCCACTGCTCACGGATATCCCGAATATCAATAAGGTGATGGGGGAGACGGCGGCACAGAGCAGCGCTGGGTTTTGCGGTTCCAATATCAAGGCCCCGGTAGACCTGCATGGAATCGGCACTCACCACTTCGGCAGGCACCAGGGGCGGCTCCCGGGCAAAAAGGGCCTCCAACACCGCCGTCTTTCCCGAAGCGGTAGGACCAAAGAGAATGACTACCGGGATGGGGGTCATGAAAATTCCTACGACTCCAGGCGGTATTCGATCTGGCGAGTAAAGAGCTGGCGGGCCGCAAGGGAAACTACCTTGCCATCATTAGCTTCGATTTCCGGGTCTTTCATCATCGCAAGCTGATACGCCCGCCGGGCAGCCGCACAGGTAATTTCGTAGACATTGCCATCAAATTCAATAAGCTGTTCCAGAGGGAATATCATACCTCACTCCTTCTATCTTGAAGACTCTTTCTTTCATCCTCTTTGATTGAGAAAACAAACTGCTTCAGGATAACATCAGCTGTGTATTAATTGTGGAAAAATAGTATATCAAAGAGAGCCTTTCCTGTAAAGAGTTCAAAGGGAGAAAAGATTTCCCAATCCCCATCGCCGCTGGGAGAGAGGATTAGGTAAGACACCGGTAACTTTTTTAAGTTCCTCTTCCTTGACGACAAGCATTGAAAGGGATACCTTGTAAAGGTAGGCGGGTGCGTAAAATTTCCTGGGCATCCCTTTTCTGAGTAATGGGATTGGTGGCGAAGAAACGAGGGAGAATAGTTGTTTCCTCCACCCTTTTAAGGCAAAATACAAACACACTTCGCTGTGTTTATCATAAACTAAAGTCACAGAAAGGAGGATTCCAGCATGTCCTATAGCACAGGAAACATCAAAAGATTCCTGGGGCCTACGTCCATCATCCTGGCCATTGGTATTATTGTAGTGATAGTACTGATGAGCACCAGTTTTTACATCGTGGACCAGACCGAAGAAGCGGTGGTAACCCGCTTTGGTAAGTACCTTACCACCAATGGGCCAGGGATGCATTATAAACTTCCCTTTGGAATTGACAAACATTACCTAGTAAAAACAAAGGTAGTTCAAACCGAACAGTTTGGATTCAGAACCCTCAAAGCAGGGGTGAACACCGTGTATTCCCAGGAAGCCTTTCCCGATGAATCCACCATGTTGACCGGAGATCTTAACATCGTCGATGTGGAATGGATCATCCAGTATCGTATTGTAGATCCCCGGGCGTGGCTCTTCAATGTAAACCCTAAAGAGCGGACCACTACAATTCGGGACGTATCCCGGTCAGTTATGAACATGCTCGTGGGAGATCGGGCCATTCTTGATGTGATGGGGCCCCAAAGAACGGAAATTGAATCAGAGGCAATTCAGCTCATGAATGACACCTTTAAGCAGTACGGCCTAGGCATTTCGGTGATCACCGTAAAACTTCAGAATATCGTGCCCCCCAGGGGGTTCAGGCCGCCTTTGAAGATGTGAACAAGGCTATCCAGGACATGAACCGCCTTATCAATGAAGGGAAAGAAGCCTATAACGCGGAAATTCCCAAAGCCCAGGGAGAGGCGGACAAAATCATCCAGATAGCCCAGGGGTATGCCTCTGAACGGGTAAATATGGCCCGGGGGGATGTGGCCCGTTTTAACGCGGTCTACGAAGAGTACCGAAAAGCCCCGGATATTACCCGTCGGCGGCTCTATTACGAAATGGTAGAAAATATCTTTAAAGATGATAAAGGCACCACCCTTATTGATCGCCGCTTTCAGAATTTCCTCCCCTTAAAAAATCTTGATACCCGCGGAGGCGTCCAATGAGATCATTGATAACTACCCTCATCATAATAGTAGTGTTAGGAATCGCCTTTCTCTTGGCAGGTCCCTTCTATACAATCGAGGAAGGAGAGCAGGCGGTCGTCGTCCAATTAGGAAAGATCGTAGCGGTGCATACCAATGCGGGGCTTCATATAAAAACCCCCTTCCTCGACGACGTGGTAAAGTACCCTCGACGCATCATGGCCTGGGATGGGGAACCCCAGCGGATCCCTACCAAGGAAAACCAGTTCATCTGGGTTGATACGACGGCGCGCTGGAAAATTGCGGACCCCCGTAAATTTTATGAATCTATCCAGACCATGGAAGCGGCCTACTCCCGTCTGGACGATATCATCGATTCGGCGGTTCGCACGGTTATAGCCGAAAACTGGCTTCGAGAAACGGTGCGGAATTCTAACCGGATCCGCCAGAGCAAAGCAGAGGAAATAGAAAATTTTGAACTCGGTTCGGAACAGGACGCGGGACAACTTTCCGCCTTTACCCGAAGCGATGTTACCTATGAGGTAGTCCAGAAGGGTCGCCGCAAACTGGCAGAAGAGATCCTTCAGCGGGCCCGCCAAACCGTGCCCGAATACGGCATCGAACTTATCGATGTGGTGCCCCGCCAGATTAAATATTCCGATGAGCTTACCCAGAGCGTGTATAACCGGATGATTAAGGAGCGAAATCAGATAGCCCAGGCCTTCCGGTCCTACGGAGAAGGGAAAAAGGCCGAATGGCAGGGGAAACTCGAAAACGAGCGCCGGGCTATCCTTTCGGCGGCCTATGAAAAGGCGGAAAAGATTAAGGGCGAAGCCGATGCGGAGGCCACCCGCATTTATGCCCAGGCCTACAGTCGAGATCCGGAATTCTTCGACTTCTGGCGCAGTATTGAATCTTACAAAACCACCATGCCCCAATTCAGTAAAACCCTTTCCACCGACATGGATTACTTTAAATATCTATATTCACCCCGAGGGAGGTAGCCATGCATCGTTCCTGTATCGAACATATCATCATTGATGGACAGCCGGCAGTAGCTTTTGATACAGGGATGGATCCCCGGGCCTTCGCAAAGACCCGGGGGGCGGAACTCCTTACCCAACAGGGTCTGGAAATTCGCTGGACAGGAAAACAGGGACTCCTCACTTCTGGGAAAGAAGGAATAACTGCCCCCTCGTTTTCCCCTGGAGAAATGCATCCCTGGCTTCCCGAAGGGAGCCGAGAAATCGATGGCCACCTGTGGATCTGGGGGCGGGAGGTGCCGGGGCTTCCCCTTGAAGAATATATCGCCCAGGGAGGCAAAACAGCCCTGGCCGCTTTTGTTTCATATGTTCGGGCCCTCCGTCATATTGAAGCTCTCTGTCCCGATCGTATAAAAGACATGACCATCCTACCTCCCCTGGTGCTGGTAGTACCGGGAGAGAAGGTTTTCTTTCCTCCCCGGGCTTTAGGAGAGCGAAGCCTTCGCTCTGGCGTACACGACAGAAGGCCAGAAGAGATCCTTGAACAGTACCAGCACCCCGATCTCCCCGACCGTACGGGGCTATCCTTTACCGTCGCGGTCCTTGCCTACCGTCTGTGGGCAGGGACCTTTCCATTCCGCTTTATGGCGATACCCGAAAAATCCAGGGGGAAACAAAAAGAAACGCTCCAACACCCCACTCAAACGACAGAAGGGGCCGCCCCCGGGATGGCTCTCTCAGAATGGACCGCTCCCCAGATCGATCACGCTATACACCAGATTCGGGCCGATATTCGGGATGGTCTTTTTGAACCGATACACCTGGCGGTTCCCGGAATCGATGGGGACCTGGCCCAGTGGATAGAGGGAGCCCTGACCCACTCTGCAATAGCCAGGAGCCCCGGAGGAAAAAAGGCCCCAAATACCCCCCTCAGAGATATAAAAGAAAGGCTGGGAACAGCGCCAGGGCCTACTCCCTCTCCCAACGGTGGCAGCGAAAGAGAAGAACTACCTGTGAAAAAAGCTCTTCCCGGGCAGGAGCGTGATAGGGCCCCTTCCCTTGAAGCGCTTCTTGAAATACTCGAAAAGTCACACCACCACGAACCGGCGGCTTTCATCAAGCCTCTTACCGAAAAAGAACAGGAGACCCTGCGCAAAGAAAAAGAGCGGTACCTTCGGTTCCAGCAGCAACGGATTAAAGGGAACCGTTTCCTTCGAAGGAATCGGGGACTCCTCATAGGAGGGGCCCTTTCTCTTGTTGCCCTGGCTCTTTTCATTGCTAGCTTTATACGGGATCAGGCCCAGCGTCCCACCACAAAAGGGATGAGCCCCGCCGAGGTGCTTACCGCCTATTACACCGCCTTTAACACCCTGGACCACGAACGGATGTCCACATGTGTGGAAGGGAAGACAGGGAAAGAGGATATTACGGCGGTGATGAATTTCTACGTCATTTCCAAGGTACGAGAAGCCTATGAACAGAAGGTCCTCGTTCTTCCTCCGGAAGTTTGGATGGAGCGGGGAAAACCGCAGGGGGAATTCCATGTGTTTGGAATTTCGGATTTTTCCATCGATGAACTTCAGGTGGAGGGAAATGAGGCGGTAGGACGGGTTAGCTACCGTTTCTGGTATCCGGAACGACGGGAAGATAGCGCTCCTTTAGAGGGCGGACCATCCTCTTCCAAAGAGGAACCTGCGGGGCAGTTCAACCTCCATTCCACTCCCCTTCCCCCCACCAGGCTTGAAACTTCCTGGGTACGCCGCCAGGATCGGGTCTTTCTTACCTACTTAAAAGACCGATGGAAAATCACCCGGATCGACCGTCAGGTTCTGGAAACAAGTTCCCCCGAAGCTCAATAAAATCGAGGGGTCCCGGCAAAGCCACAAACCGCAAGAAAAGGCACAAACGGCTGAAAGAGCCGCAAACACCGGCGAGAGATCTTCCACTATGCAAAGGAGGAGGGGCTTCTCGTTGTTTTAAAGGCCATACTCCCGGATTTTGTTAAGAAGGGTTCGCCGGGTAATCCCCAGTTCCTGGGCGGTCTTTTCCCGGTGTCCCCCGTTTCTAAGGAGGGCAAGTCGGATTGCTTCCCGTTCCAGTTCCTGAAGAGAACGCCCTTCGAGTCCACCGAGCCCAGAGGGGTTCTGCGGGGACTCACCAACCGCTGCGGGAGGTTCCATCCCCGAGAACGCGGGGGGAGAGGCCTGCCAGGGACCGGCAAAACTAAAGTCCTCTATCTTTATTTCTTCCCCTTCCGAAAGGATAACGGCCCGCTCAATAGCATTTTCCAGTTCCCGCACATTTCCCGGAAAGGGGTACCGGTCCAGAAATTGGAGAACCTCCGCCGAAAGGCGCCGGGGATAGCGCCCCAATTCCCGGGCAAAACGTTCTGTAAAACGCTGGGCAAGCACGGGGATATCTTCCTTTCGCTCCCGGAGGGGAGGAATATGAAGGCGGATTACCGCAAGCCGATAATAGAGATCTTCCCGGAACTGACCCTCCCGGACTGCTTCTTCCAGGTTTTTATTGGTGGCCGCAACGATACGGACGTCGATAGGGATAGGGCGACTTCCCCCTAATCTTATAAGTTTACGGTCCTGGAGTACCCGCAGGAGCTTTACCTGGAGATGGAGGGGCATGTCTCCAATTTCATCCAAAAAAAGGGTACCCCCACTGGCCAATTCAAAAAGCCCTACCTTCCGTCCCTCTGCCCCCGTAAAGGCCCCTTTTTCGTAGCCAAAAAGCTCACTTTCCAAAAGGTTTTCTGGGATTCCCCCCAGATTGATGGGAACAAAGGGCCCGTCAGAACGTTTGCTTAAGCGGTGAATAGAGCGGGCAACCACTTCTTTCCCCGTTCCACTTTCGCCGGTAATCAACACCGTGGAATCGGTGGGGGCCACCTTATCTATAAGGGCCCGCAGGGTCTTCATAGGGGGACTCTCCCCAAGCCAGACCTCATCGTGTTCCTTTCCATTTGCCTTTTTCCCCGTTCCCCGATGCACCGCTTCCACCACCTGGGCCCGGGAAATAAGCCGGGCATCAGAAACAACCCGCCGCAGTCGAACCACAAGTTCTTCCGGATGAAAGGGCTTGACCAGGTAATCAGCGGCACCCCCTTTCATCGCCTCCACCGCATCCTGGATATCCCCATGGGCACTCATCATAATAAGGGGAATAGCGGGGCCACTTTCCTTCATCCAGTGAAGGAAATCAAGACCCGACATGCCCGGCATCTTGAGGTCCACCACCACCACATCGCAGCGTTCCTTTTCTAGAACATCCTTGCCGGCTTCACCGGTGGGTGCAAGGAGTACCCGGAAATCCTCCCCTTCTAAATAGAGCTTAAGGGATTCCCGTAAATTCCGCTCATCATCTATTACAAGAACGGTAAGAGGCGTATCGCTCACAGGGGTACCTCCTATTTCTCAGAGGCCAGTACCGGTTTCTGGTGCTCAATTTTTTTCGCCGGGACCAGTCGTCCATAGGGGAGTTCAACATAAAAGAGGGTACCTCCCCCTTCGCGGGGACGGTGGTAAATTGTCCCCCCGTACTGGGAAAGCAGTTTTTTTACCAGGGCAAGGCCAATGCCGGATCCCTTGGTTTTTGTAGTAAAGAAGAGGTCATAAATTCGACCTTCGATATCTTTAGGGATCCCCGGTCCCCGATCGGCTACCTCAATCAGACACTTTTTATGACCCACGACTGAAAGGCGAAGGGTTACCAGGGATTCTCCCTGACCTTCCATACTTTCGAGGGCGTTGCGGATAAGGTTATCTAGAATTTGATCCAAATGCTGCCGGTCTATTTTTACTATCGGCCAGGCATCAAGAGGAAGGGACACTTCAATACTATTACCATAGCGTTCCTTCATATGAAGCAGGTAGTTTCCCATATCAAGAGGTTCCACTGAAGCCTGTCGGTTTCCCAGATACTGCCGGACCCGTTCGGTAAGGGTATTAATTCGATCTATTTCTTCTTCGATGATATCTACCTGCTTTTCAACCTCCTGTCCTTTGAGCATCTTTTTTAAAAGGGCCGTTTGTATACGAAGCACCCCCAGGGGATTCTTGATCTCATGGGAAAGACTTCGGGCTGCCTCTCCTAAGGTAATGAGTTCCCGATTTCGGGCTTCTTCGAGTCGATAGAGATCGATCCGTCGGGCAAGCTGAATCAACAACCCATAGGTACCTATTAGAACCAAAAGGAGGAGGCTCCCTAGAATATAGAGGGTCCACATCCCTCGTTGAAGAGAAGCCACTCGATAAGAAAGAAACACCAGCCGCGGGGCCGCCATCGGGGCCATCATCATAGAAGGAGGACGGGGCCTCCGGGATGTGTTCTGGTTTTCCGACAGATTCCCAACATCTCCCTCTCCCCTTTGGGGATCTGGAGGCGCCATCATGAAACGGTTGCGGATCCGTCCCATCCCCCCAAAGGCCCGTAGCAATGAAACTTCATCTCCTTGAATACGAGGGGCATCCTGAACCGCCCGGGGATCTACCTGAGAGGGTGCGTTTCCATAGCGATACAGGGCCTCGCCTCGAATAGTATAGATTCCAAAACCCAGAAGATTCGGGAGTTGCTCCACCGAAACCCGGTTTCCCTGTTCTACCGCCCGATTCAGGTCGGCCGCAAGCTGAAAAGCCCGATATTCAGCCATCAGGGTAAGCCGGTTCTGTTCCTGGAACATCATGAAAAAAATGCCCCCTACGGTGATAAGCACGGTGCAAAAAAAGAGCAAAATAAGGAGACGTAGTTCCGCTGAATGGGTCATCATAGTAGTATTGTACCAGAAGTGATTGTATGAGACCACTGCTTCTGATAATATATATAAACAACTATGACGGTGGTCTGGTTATATGAATAGTAGGGACAAAGATATTGGGAGATTGCCCCGTAACGCGCCAAAGGTCTCGGATGCGTTTTTTAGGCGGGGGAATCACAAAAATGATGGCTATTGAGGAAGGTTATGGAATTACAGAACGCTATCGAAAAAGCCTTTCAACATATTTCCTTTGAGCGTATCCCTCCGCCACCCGAAGCCGAAGGATCACTACAGGTATCGGGAAACTTTCTTTCTGTCTCGCCAGCCCTTCTACAATACCTTGCCCGGGAGGCTTTCTATCGGCTTTCCTTTTTTCTGCGAAAAAGTCATCTTGATCTCCTCAAAACTCAGTGGGCAGATCCGCACAGTTCCGAAAACGATCGCATCGTTATCCGCGCCCTATTGGAAAACGCAACCATCGCCGCCAGGGGGGTATTGCCCCTCTGTCAGGATACCGGGACCGCTACGGTACTTGCATGGAAGGATGAGGGGATTCGTACTGAAAGTGACGATGCCCACTGGCTGAGCGAAGGAATTCGGGAAGCCTATGAAAAATACTATTTGCGCTCCTCTCAAGTGGCGCCCCGGAGTTTTTTTGAAGAATATGACACGGGGACCAACTTACCCGCCCAAATTCATATTGAAGCAACCCCTTCCTCTGGAGAAAGCCCCCGGTATCGATTCCTTTTTGTTGCCAAAGGAGGAGGATCGGCAAATAAAACGGGCTTTTTTCAGATGCCCCCCGGTATTTTAGAGCCTCTGGCGTTTGAACGATTTGTACGGGAAAAAATCTCCGCCCTGGGAACCGCCGCCTGCCCACCCTATCGGCTTGCCATCGTGGTGGGCGGTACGAGTCCCGAAGAGAACCTGCGGATTCTAAAACTCGCTACCACGGAAATTCTCGATGGACTTCCCTCTCTGGAGGGGTCCCCAGCTTCTAACATAAACAGCAATACCGCCAAAACATCCCCCTCTTCAAATTTTCAGTCCCCCCTTACCTCTCCGTATCCAGAAGCCCCCCTCTGTTTCCGGGATGTCTTCTGGGAACGGCGGATCCTTGAAATAGCCCGGGAAACAGGCTTAGGCGCCCAGTTTGGGGGAAGCGCCTTTGCCCTGGATTGCCGGGTTATCCGTTTACCCCGTCATGCCGCCTCGTGCCCTATCTCGATAGGGGTTTCCTGTAGCGCCCATCGGAATCTCCTCGGCTATATCGATCGGCGGGGAATGTGGCTTGAACAGGTTGAGACTCAGCCTGAATCCTACGTACCGGCCCCTTCATTCCACAAAATTGAGGCCCCCCACATCAACCTGGAAGAAGGCATCGAAAGGGTTTGCCGTCGTCTTTCAGAGCTATCCGTGGGAAGCCGCCTCTTGCTTTCGGGAGACCTTTTGATTGCCCGGGATGCGGCCCATCTTCGCTGGCACCGGCTCATCGAAGCAGGCAAGCCCCTTCCGGAGTACCTGTACCAGTATCCTATTCTCTATGGAGGCCCCGCGGCGACTCCTCCCGGAAAAATCATCGGTAGTTTCGGTCCCACGACGGCCCAGCGAATGGATAGCTACGGGGAGGAACTGCTTTCCCGGGGCATTGCGCGAATTACCCTGGCAAAGGGAAACCGGGCAAGCCAATGGCGGGAGGCCTGTAAGAAATACGGAGGCTTTTACCTGGGGGTTATTGGAGGGGTGGCGGCCCTTATAGCGGAACAAAACATTCTCGCCTGCGAAATTCTTGACTATCCCGAACTGGGGATGGAGGCGGTGCGGCGTATCACGGTAAAGGATCTTCTGGCCTTCATCATTATTGATGATAAGGGGAACGATCTGTATGCTGGGCCAGCCAATGCTCAATGAGCATCCGGGAAAGGGACCCCGGTAGGGGTATGTCGGGCAATTCCTCAGGTCGATAGAAGCGGGCATCCAGGATCTCCCGGTTATCCACCTGGATGGTGGTGGTCCTGGCATGGGCGGTAAATCCCACCATAAGAGAATCGGGGAAGGGCCAGCTCTGGCTTGCCACATACTGGATGCTATCAATAACAATCCCCGTTTCTTCCAGAACTTCCCGAGCGGCGGCGGCCTCCAGCGTTTCGCCCGCTTCCACAAAGCCGGCAATCACACTGTACAGGCCCGCTCGAAAATGGGCATTGTGGGCCAAAAGGAGGCGCCCCTCATCGTCCGTGACCGCAACCATAACGGCCGGTGAAATACGAGGGTACTCTCGTCTACCACAGACAGGACAGAGTCGGGCCATCTCGTCCGGGGCAAGCTCGTTCTGAGCGCCACAACGACCGCAATAGCGGGATACATCCAGCCACTGAAACAAATGAAAGATCCGTAAAAAACGGGAAAGAACATCGGTGTCTGAACCGTGAAGTTCCGCAAGGAGCGTCCGAATAGGGAGGATCCGCCCCTCCTGCATTGCGGGGGGCATATGAGATTCCTGCACCAGAAAACACAAGGCCTGTTTAGAGGAAGCCCCACTTCCCTTCCCAATGATATGGCTGGCGGGCCCCCCATGCTCCTGAGGTGATACTGAAAAGTGAAGCGGAATAGCCACAGGAGTCACCATTCCACGAAGAAAGGCCACGTCCCCTGGCGTAAGCCCCGCTACCGCATCCCATACCGACGAAGAAGCAGGATACCATAGTCGTTTATCTTCGAGGAATACAAAACACAGAGGTTCTTCTTGAAGCATATGGGTATTCTACCCGTTTTATTCCATCATGACTAGCAAAGGTAACGTTTCCTCGGAAACAGTCCCCTGTTTCTCCCTATCTTACGGGCTTTTTACTTTTATAAAAACTTGTCCATCGCCCTTTTTATGACTATCATTAAAATAAGGTATATCAGAAAATCACCAGCACGAGATGAAAGGGGTAACTATGACTATTGACCACTACCTTGGTATTGCGCCCTTTTTTGAGATTACCCGCTACAGTGGCGGTCCTCCGAAAGATACGGTTCCCTTTACCGGGTATCCCCGCCCCCATCCCTTTGAAAAGGAAAAATTGATTTTTGTATTCAATCCCCTGGGCGATAGCCCTACTATTCTTGAGTTTAAAGTGACCGATATCAGCTATGTGGAAGAGCTTCCGGCGGTGGCCCTGGAAACAGGGGAAACCCTGCAACTGGTAAAAATCTGGGTAAAAAAGGGAGCCCATGGAATTATCCACGAACCCTTTGAAGTGCAGGATGAAGTGCAGTTTCTCTCCCATCTTCATAAAGTACGGGAACGGCTGAAAAAGGAACTGCCATAATGCAGAAGGGGCGCTTCTTTACCAGAGAAGACAACCAACGGATCCGCTGTACACTCTGTCCCCACCAGTGTACCCTGAAGCAAGGGACCTTTGGGCTCTGTAAGGTTCGACAGGGAGGAGAAGAAGGAATCGACCTTCCCTACTACGGGGCCCTTTCTTCTCTTGCGGTGGATCCCATTGAAAAAAAGCCCCTTTATCATTTTCGCCCCGGCACCTCTATCTTTTCAGTAGGTTTTGTAGGATGCAACCTCCGCTGTCCCTTCTGTCAGAACTGGGAAATATCGCAAGGGACGGAGATCCCCCTTCGTTTTCTTTCCCCCGCCCAACTCTGTGAGAAGGCAGAAGAAAGCCACACCGGGGCCATCGCCTACACCTATTCGGAACCCCTGGTTCATGCCGAATACCTATTAGACAGCATGACAGAAGCCCACCGACGGGGGCTCGCCAATGTGCTTGTAACCAATGGATGTATTCAGGAAAAGCCGGCCCGGGAAATTCTCCGTCTTGTGGATGCTACTAATGTGGATTTAAAAAGTTTTTCCAGTCAGACCTATAGCACCATTCTCGGCGGCGACCTGGATGCGGTCCGCCGTTTTATCTCCCTTGCTCATGAAATGGGGGTACACACCGAAATAACCACCCTGGTGGTTCCCGGCATAAACGATACTGAGGAAGAACTCCTTGCCATAGCTGAATGGATAGGCCGGCTCTCTCCCCACATCCCCTGGCATCTTTCGGCATACCATCCCGCCTATCGCTACCAGGCTCCTCCTACCTCAGGGACCTTTCTCTTTTCCATCGCCACCGGGGCACAAAAAATCCTCCGCTACGTGTACGTGGGAAATCTCTGGACCAACTCCAACAATACCCGCTGTCCCGTCTGCGGAGCCCTGGTCATCGAACGCCACAACTACCATACTCGTCTTGTGGCTCTGGAAAAGATACCACCCGCCGATGGGGAAGAGGGCTTCCATGGCTCCTATCGCTGCGCCTCCTGCAAGGCACCCCTTCCTATCTATTATTGAAAAGGTTTTCAGGAGTTCGTGGTCCACTGGGTATGGAAGAAGGTTCCGCGGGGCGTATCCACCCGTTCATAGGTATGGGCCCCAAAATAGTCCCGCTGGGCCTGAATAAGGTTTGCCGGCAATCGGGTGGTTCGAAAACCATCATACCAGGAAAGACCGGAGGCAAGGGCAGGCACAGGGATTCCCTGCATCAGCGCATCCGCCACAATCCGGCGCCAGGCCCCTTCCGCATTACGAAGCTGGTCTGCAAAGTAGGGATCCAGAATCAGGTTTGATAGCGATAGATTACGATCATAGGCCTCTTTTATTTTTCCTAAGAAGCGGGAACGGATGATACAGCCTCCCCGCCAGAGCATCGCAATGGCCCCGAGGTTTAAATTCCAGCCCGAACTGCGGGATGCTTCTTGCAAGAGAAGGAAGCCCTGCGCATAAGAAACTATCTTTGCGGCATACAGGGTTAGTGCTACCTCATCAAGGTAGGGTTGAAGGGGGCCTTCAAACCGCTGGATAGAGGGGACGCCCAACAGCGAAGCGGCCTCTAGCCGGTCATCTCTTCGGGCAGAAAGGGATCGGGCAAATACTGCCTCAGTAATCAGGGTAAGGGGAACTCCCCATTCCAGGGCGCTCATACCCGTCCATTTTCCGGTTCCCTTTTGTCCCGCCGCATCAAGAATCTTATCAACCAGGGGCTGGCCATCCTCATCTTTATATCGCAGAATATGGGATGTAATTTCAATTAAATAGCTTGAAAGGTTCCCCCTATTCCACTCATCAAAAATCGGCGCCATTTCATCCGCCGAAAGGCCCAGTCGATCCCGCAATATCTGGTAAACTTCGGCGATAAGCTGCATGTCCCCATATTCAATCCCGTTATGCACCATCTTCACAAAATGGCCGGATCCACCTGGGCCAATCCAGTCGCAGCAGGGGCTCCCCTCAACCTGGGCTGCAATGGACTGAAATATCCCCCCTATATGAGGCCAAGCCGTCTCGTCTCCGCCGGGCATAAGGGAAGGTCCATTCAAGGCCCCCTCCTCGCCACCGGAAACCCCCATACCGACATATCGGATTCCCCGAGCAGAAAGATCCTTGAGCCGCCGTTCCGTATCCACATAATGGGAATTACCGCCGTCAATAAGAATATCCCCCGCCTCAAGATAGGGAAGAATTTGCTGTATTGTTTCGTCCACCGCCGGTCCCGCCTTCACCATCATCATAATCCGCCGAGGACGGGTAAGAAGAGATACCAGTTCCTGCGGACTATGGGCAGGAAGGATGTTTTTGTCCTTTCCCCGGGTTTTCACAAAAGCATCAACCTTTTCGACGGTCCGGTTATACACCGCCACCCTATAACCGTGCCGTTCCATATTGAGTACCAGGTTTTCCCCCATGACCGCGAGACCTACTAATCCAATATCAGCCTGCATGTCCCATCCTCCCTATCAAGAATGAATCCTCCTGGTTGTAAAATCGTGATATTTTTTCAAAAAGCAGATCCAAGAGGTTTATATCGAGCTTATAGTGTAAATATAACGATGTGGTAGGGAAATGAAAAGGTGATAAATATATTTTTTCATATATACTGAGAAACTATGCAGAACGAAAAAAGAATGGTATACTATAGATATGCAACTCTCTCCGGTAGAGAAAACCTATTTGCTGGCCCTGGCCCGCAGGACCATCGAACGGGCCCTCCAGCGCCAGGCGGTGCATATCCCCGTACAGGAAATTCTCCCCTATCCGGCGGACCTTGTTTCACAGGTTTCCGCAGGGGCCTCTGCTTTGAAAACCCCCTCTGGGGCCTTTGTAACCCTCGAAAAGGGAAAGGCCCTCCGGGGCTGTATCGGCCGGATGGTAGCGGTCCGGCCCCTTGAGGAAACCGTGCGGGACATGGCCCTAGAGGCCGCCTTTGAAGATCCCCGATTCCCGCCCTTGAGTGAAGAAGAACTCCCCCGATGTAGCATCGAAATTTCGGTCCTTTCTCCCCTTGAGCGCTGCGACAACCCGAAGGATGTGGTGGTGGGTCATCATGGGCTCTACCTGATACATCGGGGCCGGGCGGGGGTTTTGCTCCCCCAGGTTCCCGTAGAGCAAGGATGGAATCGAGAGGAATTTTTAGACTACCTCTGTCGCAAGGCAGGCCTTCCACCGGGGTCCTATCAAGAGCCGGGAGCGGAACTGTATACCTTTACCGCCACGGTGTTCAGTGAAGTTTAACCCGCCACGACAAAGAGGAGTGTCTCAATTATAAAGGAATTATTTCTTTATCGAAATCCCATACAATCCAACGAGGGAAGAAAATACTTTCCGCGACATGAGGGACTCGAACCCCCTACCTACTGCTTAGAAGGCAGTTGCTCTATCCTGATGAGCTAATGTCGCTCTTCTCATCCGGGTCTTTTAAGACAAGACCAAGAGATATTTGTATGTGCCATGGACGTACCGCCTTTGTCAAGTCGTATAATCTTACCCCGCCGATCTAAACCGGCAGACTTATAACTTTTTTCTATAGAGGGTACTGCACAAAAAGATAAACTGTGCTATGCTTTTCCACTATCATGCATTACAGAGGACATATTGCACAGTATTCGGTGTGGCGCACTGTGTTCAAGGCTTTGAAGCATAAAAAAATTCGTCAGGCCGGACTTCGCTGCCTTGGGCGGGCCCTGCGAGACTTCTTTGGGCTCCAGTACTGGGCGGTTCTCCATCGGGGAAAAATTCCAGTCAGTCAGGTAGATCATCCACTGGACCAGGAGATTCCCTTTGTTCCTGAAAAGGTAAACATCTACCTGGACTTTGTCTTTTTCTGGATCCGGTCAGTAGGTTTTCTTCTCGATCGGTATGGCCCCTCCGCCGAAGAGGAAATAGCAGCCTTTGTAGATTCCATGGGAAGGCTCTATTCTTTCGCAGCAGAGGTATACCGGCACAATCTTTCCACCACCCAGCGCCCCCGGTATTTAAAACATCCTCGCTTCATTCTGATTCATTTCCTGGATCCTCATCTGATGTGCATTCCGAGTCTCCATGTGATGGTGGTGGTCCACGCATGGAAACAATTCGAGGCCTTCCTGAACCGTCATGAGGACCAGGAGCTTTTTACCTCCCATATCCAAGAACTGCACCAGGGGGCCCGGGCTATTAGCGCTTCTATTCTTTTTGTAAAACAGCACAGCATTAACTGCGTCCCCGCGGCCCTGTATGCCTTAACCTGTTACGATGAAAGCCTGTGGTCAGCCGAGGAAGCCCATGATTTTATCGAAGAACTGCTCACTGAAGAACCAGGGATTTCACCGGAAGCCAAAGAAAACATCCAGCAGTTTATGAAAAAGCAGTACGATTCTTTCTTGCAAGAAAAGAGGAATTCCCAGGTAACCCCATTTTGGGGAAAACCGCTCCTTGATTTTTTACAGTCCCAGCCTCGAGTACGCTAACCCTATTGTTTCGGTGAAAGATAATAGATTTTCCTGAGGTTCTTGAATTTTATAGGTTTCCCTCTTATCATCTACTCTACACCAGACTCAAAGAATCCCTTTTACAGGGCTTTCTATCACAAAGGCAAGGCCCGGGAAGGTTTTCCCCCTCAGGCTCGTGATATTGTTATGCTCAGGAGGTTTTCTATGAATAATGAAATCACCATCCAATTTGCAAATGGCACAGAAATACGAAGCCCCTATGGGACCCGTGTAGAAAGCCTCCTTGAATATTTTGAACCCAGCGATGTCCCCATTGTGGCCGCCAAGGCAAACAATGAAGTGGTGGCCCTTTCCCATCGCCTTGAGATAAATGTCCGGCTTGAACCGGTAACCCTGCGGGATCCCGAGGGGGTAGTAATGTATCGCCGTTCCCTCTCGTTCCTCCTCGCCCTTGCGGCACGGGATGTGTTCCCTAATCGAAACCTGTATGTAGGGCATTCCCTGGGACACAGCTACTACTACAGCTTTGGGGATGAACAGCCCCCCACCGCAGAAGAAATCGATCGTCTTGAAAAAACCATGAAGGCCCTTGTGGCTGAGGATATTCCTATCCGTTTCTTTTACCTCTCCTATGCGGATGCCCTCCGGTACTTTACGGAAACGGGACAAACCGATACGGCCCTGCTTCTGGAACAGCGCAGTGAAGCCCTGGTTCCCGTCAATGAATGTCGGGGCTTCATGGATCTCTGTATCGCCCCCTTGCTCCCCCGGACGGGGCTCATGGAAGTGTTTGGGCTCCTCCCCTATGAACAGGGCTTATTACTCCGGTACCCCCCTGCCGGGTGGCCCCTGAAACTGGCTGAACTAGAACAAAACACCAAACTCTTTGCGGTGTATAAAGAATATAAAAAATGGGGTCGTATTGTGGGGGTCCACGCGGTAGGAAACCTGAACACCCTGGTAGCCAACAGAAAGATAAAGGACTTTATTCAAATTGCCGAGGCCTTCCAGGCAAAGAAACTTGCAGAAATCGCAGACCAAATTTACGAGCGTCAGGACAAAGTAAAAATGGTGCTCATTGCGGGGCCTTCAAGTTCGGGGAAAACCACCACCGCCAAGCGCCTGGCCATTCAGTTGAAGGTGCTTGGTATTGATCCCATCCCTATCAGTCTTGATGATTATTACGTAAACCATGACAAAACACCCCTCGATGAAGAAGGGAAACCCGATTACGAGTGCCTTGAGGCCCTGGATGTGGAATACCTTAACGAACAGCTCCTGGCACTCTTCCAGGGTGAGGAAGTAGAGATTCCCTCCTACGATTTTAAGAGCGGCATGCGTCGGGCCGGGGGACGAAAAATCAAGATGGGAAACCGTTCCATGCTGATCGTGGAAGGAATTCACGGCTTAAATGACCGACTTACCCCCCACATTCCCCGGGAACAGAAATTTAAATTGTATGTTTCGGCCCTTACCCAACTTAATCTAGACGACCATAACCGGGTATCTACCAGCGATAACCGTCTTATCCGTCGAATGGTCCGGGACTACCAGTTCCGGGGTAACTCCGCCCAGGGGACCCTGCGTATGTGGCCCAGTGTTCAACGGGGAGAAAAAAAGCATATCTTCCCTTTCCAGGAAAGTGCCGATGTGGCCTTTAACTCTGCCCTGGATTATGAGCTTTCAGTTCTGAAAGTATACGCAGAACCCCTCCTGCGGTCGATAAAACCCACCATGCCCGAATATGGAGAGGCGGTTCGGCTTCTATCGTTTCTGGAAAATTTTGCGCCCATTCCCAGCCATTACGTTCCAGGACAAAGCATCCTGAGGGAATTCATTGGGGAAAGCGAGTTTAAGTATTAACGGTCGCTTGAGGCGGCAGGGACTGATCTTGCTTCCCCGAGGGGAAGGATCTTTGGGGACGGCGTATAGAAAAGCAGAAAGCACGGTCCCTTTCACAAGCTCCTTTCTTCAGGGGCATCAGAAAGGAGGGGTCTTTTCCTTCCCCCGAGGTCATCGAGGAGCCGGGTTTCTTCTTTGAAAAGTTCTTTCCTGTACTGGGAATGTTTTTTTTCTTTAAGTTTTTCTACCACCCGTTTATCCCGACTCGCCTCCAGGTAATTCTGGCGAGCCCGTTCAACGTTCTGGGATGCAATCGCCATGGCTTCCAGGAGTTTTTCCTTCTGTTGATCTAATCGTAACAAGTATAATTCCAGATGGCGCAGCTCTGCCACCGAATGGGGATGGGAAAACCGTTCCCGGGCCACCTGAACCCGTTCTTCCGCCAGGGAAGCAAGCCGCCGTTCCAATTCAGAAAGTTCTCCAATAGCCCGGGCGAGTTCCCGTTCGGCCTCTTCCTCGGCAAAGCGGCGAAGTTCCAGAAGTTTTTCAAGATTAAAGCGAAAACGTTTCAAAACCGTCCCTTTTCAAGGTCGGGAATTTCCATCCCTGCCACCTTCCCTAAAAAGGAAAGGGTCTCGGAAAGGGACGATTTTTCTTCAATTCCCTGGATAAGGAACTCATCGATGGAAGCTTTTTTTGCTATTGCTTCGTCGATACCGGGGTTGCTCCCCATCTTGTAGGCCCCCACATTGATAAGGTCCTCCGCCTCTGCATAGGTTGCCAGGAGGCGTCGGATATAACCGGCGGCTTTTTTGGTTACCGGCCCGGCCAATACCGGCGCAAGCCGGGACACACTGGCAAGGACATCCACCGCCGGATAGTGATTTTGCTGGGCAAGCCGCCGGGAAAGCACAATGTGGCCATCTAAGATTCCCCGCACCGTGTCGGCGATGGGTTCATCCATGTCGTCCCCTTCCACAAGGATCGTATAAAAGCCGGTGATGGTTCCCTTTTCGGAGGTTCCACAACGTTCCAGGAGCCGGGGCATGGAATCGAACACACTGGGGGTATAGCCCCGGGTTGCGGGGGGTTCCCCAATGGCAAGACCAATTTCCCGCTGGGCCCGGGCAAAACGGGTTACCGAATCAAAAAGGAGCATCACATCAAGCCCCTGATCCCGAAAATACTCGGCAATGGCGGTGGCCACGTAAGCCCCCCGGAGCCGGGCAAGGGGAGGGGCACTCGAAGGGGAAACCACAATAACCGAACGGGCAAGGCCTTCCGGTCCCAGATCGTTTTCTATAAAATCGTTTACCTCGCGGCCCCGCTCACCGATAAGGGCCACCACGTTTACATCCGCGCTGGTATTGCGGGCAATCATACCGAGGAGGGTAGACTTTCCCACCCCGGAGCCCGCAAAGATCCCTAGCCGCTGCCCCTTTCCTACCGGTAAAAGACCATCAATTACCCGGACGCCCGTCGCAACCTGCTGGGTAATCCGCTTCCGTTTAATCGGGTCTGGAGGTTCTGCGATAGCGGGATATGAATGGGTCGCTTCGATAGCTCCTTTCCCATCGGTGGGCCGCCCCAGGGCATCCAGCACCCTGCCAAGGAGTTTCTTGGAAACAGGCACAGAAAGGAGTTCCCCCGTTGCCACCACCCGATTGCCCACCTCGATGCCGGTGGTATCCTCAAAGGCCATGAGTTGGACCGTCTCGCCCCGCAGGCCTACCACCTCCGCCTGAATAACCCCCCGCCCTTTCGGTACATCGATGCGGCAGAGTTCGCCAATAATTGCCTGAGGCCCCCGGCTTTCTATCAAAAGGCCCTGGACCCGGATAACCCGACCAATACATTTAATGGGATCAAGTCGTTCTGTAGCCTCTAGGTATTTTTCAATAATTGATTCGGTTGCCGCCATTCAGCACCTCGGGGGTTCTATTGGGCATCCACCGGGGTAGTGCGGGCCCGGGCTTTAATAGGCGAAAGTTCGAGAATCTTCTGCTCCAGTTCTGCCAGCTGACTTGCAATGCGGGCATCGATCTCGCCAAAGTCAGTTTCGATAATACAACCGCCCTGGTCTACCGTGGAGTCTTCGACAACCTGAATATTCTTTACCCCTTCGATAAGCTGGATAAATTCTTTGATATGTTCGCTCGTAACCTTGAGATCCTCAAGATTCACCCGAATAATGATATCGCCCCGGCCCTTTACCTTTCGGAGGGCCTGCACCACGTTGGAAATTACCACGTTCCGCTGATTTTCGCTGATAACCTTTATCACCTTCCGGGCGATGAGGAGCACCAGATCGATGATTTGCTGCTCCGTTTCGGCCAGAATCTCGGCCCGTTTTTCCTGGGCCCGCTCTAATACTACATGGAGCCGCTCCACAAGGCGCTGGGCCTCGGCCTTACCTTCCGCAAAGCCCGCTTCCTTACCCGCCGCAAAGCCCTCCTGATAGGCCCGCTTCCGTTCCTCTTCAAGGGTCGAACGGATCTGAGTCTCCAGGTCCTTTATCTTCCGTTCCGCCTCCGCCACAATCCGGGCGGCCTCATCTTCAGCCTGGCGCTTAATCAACTGGGCCTGATCAGTTTTTCGTTTTACTTCTTGAAAGGCCGCCTGTTCTGCTTCTTTAACAATAGCTTCCGCTTCCGCCCGGGCCGCGGCAATCATGGCTTCCCGTTCCTGCTCCCACTGGGCCCGGAAGGCCTCTGCCTCCTGGCGAAGCTCCTCCACGGTGGGACCGGTGTAGACCTCTTCCACCGATTCAAGTTGAGCTTCCTTTTCCCCTCCGCCAAGCGGAGCACCAGTTCCCCCGGCGCCCGTTCCCGGCAAGGGTTCTAACACCACCGGCTTGGGCTGGATAATGATTTCGGTCGGGCGAAATACGGTTTTTGCCATACCTTATACCACCAGTTCGTCTTCCCCGGAGCGGGCCACAACGATTTCGCCCGTATCTTCCAGGTGACGAATAATAGAAACGATTTTCTGCTGGGCCTCCTCTACATCCTTTAAGCGGATCGGTCCCATGTATTCCATATCTTCCTTGAGCATGCTGGCGGCCCGCTTGGACATGTTCCGGAAGATCTTGTCCTGAACCTCCGTATCCACTGCCTTGAGGGCCTTGGCCAATTCCTGGGAGTCCACTTCCCGAAGCACCTTCTGAATGGCCCGATCGTCCAGCATAACGATATCTTCGAAAACGAACATCCGTTTCTTGATTTCCTCGGCCAATTCGGGGTCCTCTTCTTCCAGGGCCTCGATAATCTGCTTTTCAGAAGAACGATCTACCAGGTTTAGAATTTCCACGATGCTTTCTACACCACCGGCGGCGGTGTAGTCTTCGCTGGAAAGGGTGGAAAGCTTTTTCTCCAGTACCCGCTCAACCTCCCGCAAAACCTCCGGGCTTGTACGGTCCATGGTAGCGATGCGCCGGGCCACGTCGCTACGCATCTCGTGGGGAAGGCTCTGAAGGATCACCGAGGCCTTATTGGGTTCCAGGTATGCTAGGATAAGGGCAATGGTCTGGGGATGCTCTTGCTGAATAAAGTTAAGCAGATGGGCGGGATCAGTACGCCGGATAAAATCGAAGGGTCGCACCTGGAGGCTGCTGGTAAGCCGGTTAATAATTTCGATGGCCTTCTGGCTCCCCAGGGATTTTTCCAACAGTTCCCGGGCATAGTCGATACCGCCGGTGGTGATAAATTCGCTGGCCATCATGAGTTCCTGGAACTCCATGAGGACCGCATCCTTCTGTTCCGGCTCTATGGTTTCAAGGCGGGCGATTTCAAAGGTGAGGGTTTCTATTTCATCTTCCCGCAGGTGTTTAAAAATTTCCGCCGAAATTTCCGATCCTATGGTAACCAGGAATATGGCCGCCTTTTGGCGCCCCGTCAATTCCTTGGAGGATTTTCCCTTCTTACCGGTAGTCGTATGGGTAGTGGTATGGGAAGGTGTCGTGGTGGCCGGCGTTTTAGTTTGTTCTGTGGTGGGCGTACTTGTCTTTGCCATACCCTACTCCTCCATCAACCAGGTCCGAATAAGCTGGGCCACATCTTCGGGGTGTTCCTTTGCCATATTGATGGCATTCTCCTGCAGTTCAAGCCGTTTGCGCTCTTCCACCGACATGGAAACTTCCACCCCCTCTTCTTCGGCCTGCCGGAGGGCGCTTTCTCGCATCATCTGATGCTGGCGAGACAGTTCCTCTTCCCGCAGGCGTCGCCGGCGCTCCAGTTCTCTGCTGACAATCCGGAATATAATAAATGATAACAGAAGGAGGGCGATTCCCGCAAGCAGCAATACCATAGTAGTCTGGAACTGACGCCGCCTGAGGTAGGCCGCATCTTCTTCGGCAAACTGCTTGGTCCGATCAAACTGGATATTCTGGACCGTCACCGAATCCCCCCGGGCTCGGTTGTACCCAATGGCATCCTGGACCAGGGCCTGGGCCTTCTTCAGTTCCTCTTCGGGGATGGGAATATATTCCCGGGCCAGGGAGTTATCGGGGTTGATTATGGGCTCTCCCTTTTCGTTGTATTTTAGCTTCCAGCGTCCATCGATATTCACGGAAACGGTAACCCGATTAATCGTGGGGCTCCGATCTTCCTGGATCTGGCGCCGATTGATTTCCTCGTTCTTGGTAAGGGTTGTCTGTTCCACCTTACCATAAAGATTGGACATGTCCTTAAAGGCAGGAGGGGTCTGGCCCTCCACCCCCGCCGGGCCTTCGGGATTAAAACCGGTTCCTTCCCATTTGGTGGTAGAGGAAGACTGGGACCGGGTAATGGAGGGGGTAATTTCCGAGTCATCGTAGGGGGTATCGGGATTGTCCGGTTTCAAGGTGATGGGGAAGAACTCTTCGGTCTGGATCGATTTTTTCGACATATCCATTTCTATTTTGATGTTCAGGTCCCGCACCCGATCGGGGGTATAGATCTGCTGCAGCGCCTTGAGCACCGCCGCCCGGTACTGGGCCTCCAGGGATTGCACCAGCCGCTGTTCCCGCTTGGTTATTTCGAGCCGATCCAGGTCTGCCATGCCGGCAAAATCGTTGAGCACCAGGCCATTCTGATCGGTGATAACGATGTTCTCGTCCTTAAGGCCCTCCACGGCAAACTTAAGGATCTTCTGAATCCCTTCTATTTTTTTACGGTTCGTGGTGATATCACTTCCCGGTCGAGGGGTGATGATAACACTGGCGGTTACAGGGTTTTGATCCGCCTGAAAGAGTTGCCGTTCGGGCATCACGATGGTTACGTTTGCATCGTCCACATCGTCCAGGGCCTTGATGTGTTCGGTTACCATCTGGGTAATGGAACGACGGAGGTTCACATTGCGCTCAAAGTCGGTGATGGTCCAGCGTTCCCGGTCAAAGATTGCCCAGGGATCAGTGCCTGTGGGAATCAGGTCTTCCCGGATCAGGATCGAACGCATCCGACGGGCGGTCTTTTCATCACTTACCATGATAACCCCCGTGGACGTGACAGAGACCCGCACCCCTTCCTCGTTGAGCCGGGTAATGATCCGATCCCGGGCGGTTTCATCCCGAATCGGCGCATCGATGATGGGCACCATCGAAGGGGCCGACGAAACACCGATAAGAACCGCCACCCCTACCAGGGCCGCCACCACAATCCCGATGAGGATAAGCTTTTGGACCAGGGTCCACTTCCCCCACAGGGTCTTGAGCTGCTCGATAAGCTTTTTAAAAAACTCCATCATGTTCCCCTCCCCAGAAGAACGATTCTTTTATCTATTTCCTTAGCGAGTATTAATCAGTTCTTTCCAGCCCTTCACCACCCGGTCTAAGACCGTTCGAGCGATGTTCAACGAGAGGTTCGCCTTTGCCATGGCGATGGTCACGTCATGGGGGTCCACCGAATCGGGATCGGTCACCATGTCCACCATAAGCTGATCACTGGTAATCTGATCCTGATTCACCGAATCCAGGGCTTTCAGCATGGCATCCTCAAAGGACCCGCTGCGGAGCACCCCCTCTGCTCCAACCTTTTCTCCCAGTTGGGCCAGGGCGGTCCCGCTGGTCCGGAATTCTCCCGTTTTAGGAACCAGGTGCTTCGGGTGGGTTACCACCATGGGGATCTTATCCCCTGTTACCAGTTCGGGCTTATAAATGGTCATCTATTACCTCCCCCCAATTTCCAGGGCCTTCATAAACATGGCTTTTGATCCATTCACGATAGCCGCATTGGCCTCATAGGCCCGGGACGCCGCAATAAGATCTACCATTTCGGTAACGATATTCACGTTGGGCATCTCCACATACCCTGCCCGGGGACCGCTTTTAATCGCATCCGGATGGGTGGGGTCGTACACCAGCCGGGGCGGCGACGTATCCTTTTCTACACCCACTACCCGGACACCCTTGGCGATACCCCCGTCCATCATGTCAGGCAAGAAGGGACTTCGCCAGTAGGGCTGCTGAGCCCGGGGACGAAGAATAACCCGACTCCGGCGGAAGGGTCCCCCTTCGGTGGTCCGGGTGGTGTTGGCGTTGGCAATATTATCGGCGATTACATCGGACCGCAGCCGTTCGGCGGTCATGCCACTGGCGGCGATGTTAATCGAATTAAAAAGCCCCATCGCTTACCTCCTAACGCAACACCAGATTGATCTGTCCAAACTGGAAAGTCTGGGCCTGGGCCATCAGGGTATACATAAGCTGATTCTGCAGGGCCAGCATCATCTCTTCTTCGGGATCCACATTGTTGCCGTTATTTTTGGCGGTGGTCACATAATCCAGGACCCGTCGGGGCTGGACCTCCCGGTAATCCCGTTCCCGCCAATTGGGAATATGCTTGGGGTTGGTCAGGGTGAGTTCCAGAGCGGGCCGTTGCTTTTCGGTTTCCAGGGCCCGCTTAAGTTCGCTTTCAAAATTCACTACCGTGCGTTTAAAATTCGGCACATCCGCATTGGCGATGTTATTGGCTATCACATCCCGTCGGATAAGGCTTGCATCCATGGCACGATGGAGGATGTCTACGGTCTTGGTAAAATCATTCTGTATGGTCATATACCACCTCTCCTTCTCTTATCATCGGCGGTTTTTGTTTCATGGATAAGTCCTCCCTTCCACCGACCACTTCCGCATCTTTCTCAGGGCCTACAAAATGTAGCGCCCTACATCCTGATCCACCACCAGGTGGCGCAGTTTTTCATCCACATAGGCTGCTGTAATGGGAACCCGAGCAGGAGCGATATCGGGGGCCTCAAAAGATAGTTCCTCTAAGAGGGCCTCCATAATGGTATGAAGCCGGCGGGCCCCAATATTCTCCAGCTTGCTATTCACCTCGGCAGCAATAGAGGCGATCCGTTCTATTGCATCGGGGGTAAATTCGATTTCTACCCCTTCCACCGCCAAAAGGTCATGGTACTGCTTGGTAAGGGCGTTTTTAGGTTCCGTAAGGATCCGGAGGAACTCCTCTTTTCCCAGGGGCTCCAGCTCTACCCGCAGGGGGAAACGCCCCTGCAATTCGGGGATAAGGTCCGAGGGTTTACTCACATTGAAAGCCCCGGCCCCAATAAAGAGGATATGCCGGGTGTCCACCGGCCCCCAGCGGGTATTGACCACCGATCCTTCTACAATGGGAAGAATATCCCGTTGCACCCCTTCGCGGGACACATCAGGGCCGCCTACCCGTTCCCCCCGGGAGGCAATCTTATCAATCTCATCAATGAAAACGATACCCATCTGTTCCACCCGTCGACGGGCCTCTTCGATCATCCGGTCCCGATCGATGAGTTTTTCTACCTCTTCCTGGAATATTACCTCCCGGGCCCGTCGTATCGGCAGTTCTTTCTTTTTCTTGCCTACCCCGAACATGCCTACGAGGCCAGTAATGCTATTTTCCAGATCTTCCAGGTTGCCCCCACCCAGGATTTCCATGGCCGGCAGTTGGGGACTTTGCTGGACCATGACCTCCACCAGGCGATCCTCCAGGAGTCCCTGGCGGAGCATGGCCCGGAGTTTTTCCCTGCTGGGGGCTTCCTTATTTACTCCCTCTTCACCCCCAAACAAGGGACTTCCCGGGGCCTCACCTTCGGTCCCCGAAACAAGGAAGGATCCCGGAGCGGAAGGGGATGCTCTCTCTGCTCCTCCGGTTAAACTTGAAAAGAGGGCCCCCAAGGGGTTAGCGGGGGAACTGGTTGTCTTCTTCGATCCCGGCAAGAGAAGATCCAGGAGAATCTCCTCAGTTCGTTTCTCCGCCTCTTCCCGGACCTGTTCCTGCATCTCCTGGCGGACCATCTGAATACCCGCGGCCATCAGATCCCGGATCATGGACTCCACATCCCGCCCGACGTAGCCTACCTCGGTATATTTGGTGGCTTCCACCTTTACAAAGGGGGCCCCGGCGAGTTTGGCAAGACGCCGGGCAATTTCTGTTTTTCCTACGCCGGTGGGGCCAATCATGAGGATATTCTTAGGCGCAATATCGTCCCGCACATCTTCGGGCAATTCGAGTCGCCGCATCCGATTACGGAGCGCCACGGCTACCGCCCGTTTTGCCTTTCGCTGCCCCACGATGTAGGTATCCAGGGCCGCTACAATCTGCCGTGGAGTTAGGCTCCGGGCTAAGCTTATTTCTTTGGTACGCCCATCTGCTTCCTGTATACCATATCGGTTACTTTCCATGGTGTTACTCAAGCTCCTCTACCACAATCTGATCATTGGTATAAATACAAATAGAACCGGCGATGCGCAAACTCTTTTCGGCGATTTCCCGGGCCGAGAGATTGCTTCCATCCAGATAGGCCAGGGCCGCCGCATAGGCGTAGGGCCCCCCCGAACCGATGGCCAGAGCTGCCTCGGCAGGCTCAATCACATCGCCCGTACCCGAGATAAGCAGGGTCTTCTGTTTATCCGCCACGAGGAGCATCGCCTCAAGGCGCCGGAGGGCCCGATCGGTACGCCAGTCCTTAGCCAGTTCCACCGCAGCCCTGGCCAGATCCCCCGAATACTCCTTAAGCTTTACCTCAAAACGTTCAAAGAGGGTAAAAGCATCGGCGGTGGCCCCCGCAAAACCACAGAGGACCTTCCCATCAAGAAGGCGTCGCACCTTACGGGCATTGGGTTTCATGACCGTTTCACCCACCGTGACCTGTCCATCGCCGGCCATGGCTACCTTACCGTCCCGGCGAACCGCCAATATCGTCGTACTTCGAATCTTCATAGTCATTTCCTCGTTCGCTGCCCATGGGGATGGGCACTAAAATACACCTTCTTTAGGTGTTCTATATTCACATGGGTGTACCGTTGGGTGGTAGAAAGACTCGCATGGCCCAACAGTTCTTGTACCAGCCGAACGTCACACCCGGAGTTTACCAGATGGGTGGCAAAGCTATGCCGCAGCGCATGGGGATGGATGTGTTTCTGAATCCCCGAACGGCGGGCATATTGATCGATGATCCAGCGGATGCCCGGTATAGAAAGTCCCCGCCCCTTGCTGCTAATGAACAGGGCCTGGATCCGGGTATCCGGTGGAATACGACTGGCCCGAAGGGGAAGATAGGCCATAAGGGCTTCCCGAGCCTCGTCGGAGAGGAAAAATTGCCGTTCCCGGTTTCCCTTCCCTATCACATGACCTCCCCGAAGGTCCGGGTCCAGGTCTTGCACACAGAGGGAAGCCAGTTCGGAAATACGTAATCCCCCCGAATACATCACCAGGATCAGGGCCTTATCCCGTTCTGGCCAGAGGATTCCCGCCCGTTCAGGGGTCCGGACAAACTGGGCCATCTCGGCTTCCCATAAAAACGAAGGGAGTTGTTTCGGTGCCCGGAGGTTTCGAATCGTAGCACAGGGGTTATCCTGCCGCCATCCGTGCCGCACCACATAGCGAAAATAGCCCCGGAGAGAAGAGAGGGCCCTGTTGATACTGACCGCCGCCGCCCCCTCCGCACTGAGGGTTCCCACAAAATCCTGAATTTCCCGGCTCTCCACTTGCTCTACCGCCTTTCCGATAACAGTACAATACTGAATAAAACGGATAAGGTCCTGCCGATAAGCTTCTATAGTCCGGGGAGAAACGTTCCGCACCGAAGCAAGATACGAAAGGTATGCTTCCACACTCGAGGGAAGATCCTGGAGCGGTGTTCCGTTGCGATCCCTTTGCACATCCCCTTCCTGCGGCGTGCCCGACCTAACTACCACCGTGTGCTGAGAATCGGGAATGGGGGGGGCTCTTTTTTGTTCCGCATAGGCGGAGACTCTTTTACTGTTCTGCTGCATGGGCCTCTTCCTCGGCAGTATGGAGATAATCACAGGCGGGATTAATACACACCTTTATGGAACCGTTTTTCTTGTCGTATTTTTCCACCAAAAATTGGCCACACTTAGGACAATTGATAGGCAGCGGTTTATAGTACGTAATAAAATCACAGGCAGGGAACCGGGTACAGCCATAGAATTCTTTTCCCCGCCGGCCCTTTGATTTTCGAGCCACAATATCCCCATCACAGCCGGGCCGGGGACATTTTGCCAGGGGAATTGAGCGGGTATTCTTACATTCGGGGAATCCTGAGCAGGCAAGGAAATACCCAAAACGCCCCAGTTTTTTTACCATGGGTTTTCCACAGACTTCACAGACATATTCGGTGGGTTCATCAAGGGAGCCTTTAAAAGAGGCAAGGTTTTGCTGGACCTCCTCCACTTTTTTGGAAAAGGGCCCATAGAACTCCCGAATCATGTCGGGCCAGTGGATGCGATTTTCCTCTACCATATCAAGTTTACTCTCCATGGTAGCGGTAAAATCCACATCCACCACATCGGGGAAATATTCCACGAGCATATCATTAATCATCCGCCCCAGGGGGGTTGGAACAAGCTGTTTATTCACCCGGGTTACATAGTACCGTTCCAACAAAACCGAAATAATCGGCGCATAGGTGGAAGGGCGGCCTATGCCTTTTTCTTCCAGGGCCTTCACGATAGAGGCGTCAGTATAGCGGCTCGGACCCTGGGTAAAGTGCTGTTCCGGCTTTAACCGTACTACCTCTACTTCCTCTCCCACCTGCAGGTCCGGGACTGTGGGTTCCCGGTCTTCCTTTGGCGCAAGGATATTCAATACCCGGTAAAAGCCTTTTTCTATCAATTTGGAACCCGAAACCCGGAACACCCCATCTCCTATCTGAATATCCACGCTGACGGCCTTAGACCGGGCCGCCTTCATCTGGCTAGACACAAAGCGTTCCCAGATAAGGCTATATAGGCGCCATTCATCCCGGCTTAAATAGTCCTTCACTTCCTCAGGGGTATAGCGAACATAGGTAGGCCGGATGGCCTCATGGGCATCCTGGGCCTTTGATTCTACCGTATAGAATTGGGGGCTCTCCGGAACTTCCCGGGGATAGTGTTCCGAAAGCCAGGAACGCACATCCGTAAGGGCGGTCTGGGAAATCCGCACCGAGTCGGTTCGCATGTAGGTGATAAGCCCCACCCGACCATCCTTTACATTGACCCCCTCATACAAACGCTGGGCAAGTTGCATGGTCTTCTTGCTTGTAAAACCCAAACGGTTGGCCGCGGTTTGCTGAAGGGTACTTGTGGTAAAGGGTGGACGGGGCCGAATCGTCTTTTCCGATTCTTTTACCTCGATAACCTGGCCTGTTTTTCCCTTAAGTTCCGCCATTAGTTCTTCTACGGCCTTCTCGTTTGGCAGGTCTACCTTTTCCCCCTTCCAGGAAACAAGCTCCGCCAGAAGATGGCTCTTACCCTTCTTCAGTTCCGCCGAGAGGGACCAGTACTCGGTAGGGATAAAGGACTCAACCTCCCGCTCCCGTTCACAGATAAGCCTGAGGGCTACCGATTGGACCCGGCCGGCAGAAAGGCCATTCTTTACCTTTTTCCACAGGAGGG
Source organism: Treponema sp. J25 (assembly GCF_004343725.1). Classification (NCBI taxonomy): domain Bacteria; kingdom Pseudomonadati; phylum Spirochaetota; class Spirochaetia; order Treponematales; family Treponemataceae; genus Treponema; species Treponema sp. J25. The sequence goes on along the minus strand of NZ_PTQW01000003.1, from coordinate 139,685 downwards.
GGGAAAGGTTATATCCCACAAGGCGGTCCAGGACTCGACGGGCCTTCTGGGCATTTACCTTAGCCTCATCGATATCCGCCGGGGCTTCTACGGATTGTTTAATGGCCACCGGCGTAATTTCATTAAAAACAATCCGTTTTATGGGAACCTCTGGCGCCTTTGGTTCGATGGCTTTCCGCAGATGATAGGCAATGGCTTCTCCCTCCCGGTCATTATCACTGGCGAGGAACACCTGATCCGCTTTTTTCGCCTCCCCCTGTAATTCCTTGAGTATCTTTGCCCGCCCCCGGACGGTGATATACTCAGGCTCAAAATTGTGGTCCACATCAATGGCAAGGCGACTCTTGGGCAAATCGATGAGGTGCCCCATGGAAGCCCGGACCACGTAGTGGGTCCCCAGATATTTTTCGATCGTCTTGGCCTTTGCGGGGGATTCCACAATGACGAGGGTCTTTTTCCGCTCTGTTTTTTCTGTCTTCTTTTGTTTTACTTTTGTTTTTTCTACCATCTCTTGTTCCTTTCGCTCCACGGAGATTTACGGCACCATCTGCCAATCATGAAGCACATCCTCCGCTGTGTGTATCCAGGGGGCCCCCTGCTCGACCAGTTGACAGGCCCCTTTTCCACGGGGGCTTTCCTTATTTATGGAAGAAACCCACACATCCCGCCCCATGTCAAGCCCAAACTGGGCAGTAATAAGGGCCCCCGAATGTTCAGGGGCTTCAGAAATGACGATGGTGCGGGAAAGTCCCGCAATAATTCGATTCCGGGCCGGGAAATGCCATTTATAGGGGGGAACCCCCGGCGCATACTCACTGATAAGGGTTCCTCCCTCATGGACAATCCGCTCTGCCAGGGGACGGTTACTCACGGGGTAGACCCCATCAAGGCCCGACCCAAGCACCGCCAGGGTAATACCCTTACCATCCAGGGCCCCGCGATGGGCCATGGCATCGATCCCCCGGGCAAGCCCCGAAACGACAGCGAGCCCGGCGGAGGCAAATTCCCGCCCTAACCGATAGGCATCCTTTCGCCCTGCAGGGGTTGGCTCCCGGGTTCCTACAATGGCCACACAGGGTCTCTCCACATCCAGCAAGCTTCCCCGCATATACAAAAGCAGGGGCGGATCGGAGATCTCCCGGAGCAGCGGGGGATATGCAGGATCTCCATACAAAACCCAGCGAATTCCCCGCCGGAGGGCCCGCTCCAGATCCTGATTTCCCCTGTGGATCCAGTCTGCCATATTCCACGAAGGGACTGCCAGAGGACGCCCCACTAAGGACTCCACATCCCTTTGTCCGACCCGCTCCCAGTCCAGGTCTTCTTTCTGTACCTGCTGATACAACCGTATCCGTTCCCATGGCCGAAGCGACGGAATATGCAGTAGGGTTGCCGCCAGTAGTGCATCCTTATTCATTCAGCAGGTCCTGTACAATTTTTTTGTTTTCCTCTGCCTGACGTCTTTTTTCTGCCACCTTCGTTATCGAAAGAATGCGATCGTACAGGTCTAAGGCCTTCCGGTATTGCCCCGTTTCATAATACGCCCGGGCAAGAACAAAATGGGCATCCACATCCTTTTTTTGTTGTTCCAGAAGAATTTCTAGATGGGGAATGGCCCGTTCGGGGGCATTCAGTTCAAAAACATAGAGCACCCCGAGGGCATAGCGACTCCGATGATATGCTGGATCTATCTCCAGGGCCCGCAGGTGAGCCTGTTCAGCCTGGGAAAAGAACGCACTTCGTTCTTTTCCTGTGGTCGACTTTGCCATGATAGCCGCCGAAAGTCCCTTCATATACTGCAGACTGGGGTCCTCAGGATAGAAACGAATCGCCCGTTCCAGGGCGTCCAGGGCTTCCCCATACATCTTTTTATCCATAAGACGAACCGCAAGAATTTTCCAGTAGATTCCCAGCTGGGCGGCGTCTTTTACATAGCGTTCAATTCGACCTTCGTAGGTGGCAATCGCCTTCTGGAGTTCTTCAACACTTTGAGGGGGTCTACCCGCGGGCCCCATCTCCGCAATCCGGGTCGCAAAGGCACCCCAGGAGGAATATCGCTGGTAAAACCAGAATATCAGCCCCCCTGCTACCAGTATCCCCAGAAAAATCCCCAGCCGGCGGGGAGTAGTAGGTTGTTTCATTCTTCGTACCCCCTCAGATTCGGTAGATGGCGCCGATGCTGTTCCCGTAAGAGGCTGTTATCCACATGGGTATAGATCTGGGTAGTACTCAAATCGGCATGGCCCAACAATTCTTGCACAGACCGGAGATCCGCCCCTCCCCACAAGAGTTCAGTGGCAAAACTATGTCGCAGGGTGTGGAGCTTACTTCCCACCCCCAGCGAACGGGCATACGCCGCATACCGTTTCCAGATTCCCTTACGGGAAAGTCGTTTACCCAGACGATTCAAGAAAAGGCTCCGGGATATCCTTGAGCCCACCAGAACCGGACGGGCTTCCTTCAGGTAGCGCTTTAACCAGTAAGCAGCCTCATCGCCAAAAGGAACAAGCCGTTCTTTAGAACCCTTACCGTACACCCGAAGCACCGATTCAGAAAGGTACACATCTTCCATATTAAGGCGAACCGCCTCAGACACTCGTAAGCCACAGGAATAGAGGAGTTCAAAAAGGGCCCGATCCCGGATACCCCCCGGGGTATCCAGAGGGATAGCATTGAAGAGGCCCTCTACCTGTTCCCGTGGCAATACCCGGGGAATGCGGTAGCGAGGGCGGGGGTGTTCTAAGAGGTCCGCCGGACTATCAGACCGCAGGCCCCTATCCACCAAAAAACGGAAAAAAGAACGGAGCGCCGAGATAGCCTTTGCAATGGAAGGACCATCAAGGCCATCCTCCCTTCGCCGTTTTTCCAGGTAACCCGCCAGATCCTGCCCGTTTACCTGTTCCAATGGAAGCCCCTGGGCTTCCAGCCACTCCACAAGACGCCGGTTTTCAAGCACGTAGGTTTCCACCGTTCGAGGAGACAGGCGATCCACCGCCACAAGGCGACCCTGGTATTGGATGAGAATCTGGCGGCCCTCTTCCACCTCAGGCCTCCTTTTTTCGAGGTCCCAGGCGATCTTCCCCTGAATATTTTTGATCCCGGATCACCGTGGGGATTTCCAGGTCATCTTCCCGGTAGTTCCGATTGAGCAAGAACTGGAGATTTCCACTTTTTCGTTCCGTGTAGGTTTTCCATTCCTCAAAGCGAATGAAGTCGGTATCCTCCTGTCGAGCCTTTTCCCCTTTGGGGCTTTCCCGACTGGACATTCGTCCATCCTGCGAAAAGCCGGTGGCAATAACCGTCACCATGAGTCGATCGCTAAAAGAAGGATCCACACAGGTTCCCGCGATAATCTGGGCATCCTCGTCCGCACTGGCGGTAATGATGTTCACAATTTCTTCGTATTCGGTGAGGGTCAGATCTTCCCCTCCCCGGACATTGATAAGGATCCGCTGGGCCCCTTCGATGCGGCAGTCATCCAGAAGGGGATTGTTAATGGCATTCGTCGCCGCATCAACCGCCCGATTATCCCCCCGACCTTCTCCAATGCCCATGAGGGCATCGCCCTGGCCTTCCATGGTGCTTTTTACATCCGCAAAATCGATATTGATAATTCCCGGCACCGTAATAAGGTCTGAAATACCCTGCACTCCCTGTCGGAGTACATCATCAGCCAGGAGAAAGGCCTGCTGGATGGGGGTTCGGCGATCCACAATTTTAAGGAGATGCTGATTGGGGATGATGATAAGGGTGTCTACCGCATCCCGCATCTTGGCTATCCCTTCTTCAGCAAGCTTCATTTTATAGCGGCCTTCAAATTCAAAGGGTTTGGTAACAACCCCTACCGTGAGGGCCCCCAGTTCCCGGGCAATCCGGGCAACCACCGGAGCGGCTCCCGTGCCTGTCCCGCCACCCATACCGGCGGTGACAAACACCATGTGGGCCCCTTTGAGGGCATTGGCGATCATATCCTTATCTTCAAGGGCCGCCTGTTCCCCAATCTCGGGTTTTCCCCCCGCCCCAAGCCCCTGGGTAAGACGGGCCCCGATGGGAAGCTTGATAGGGGCGTTTGATAAATTGAGCACCTGTTGATCCGTATTGGCCGCGATAAACTGCACATTCTGAACTCCACAGGCAATCATCCGGTCTACCGCATTGGAACCTCCGCCTCCACAGCCAATAACCTTGATAATCGTCTGGCTTGGTCCGTAGGTTCGCTCTTCTACCACTTCTATATCCATATTCCCCCCCCAACACAGGCATCCACCGTAGCACCCCTTCAAAGGAAAGCACCACGGGGCTCCTTTTATCATTCTATAGTAAAGGGCTTAAGGAAAAATCTTTGTCCTTTTCCCTTTGGCTCCTTCCTCAGGACCAGTTGCTATCCCCCTTTCTTCTTCTCCCTTTTTAAAAAAATTCACGCCGCACCCAGTCTATGACCCGCGAAATCCAGGACGGCTGGCTCCGCTCTTTCCCCCGGCCTTCACTGAGGACTTCCACCTTCTGTTGACGCAGCCGATCATACCCTTCCATGACAAGTCCCACCGCCGTAGCGTAGAGGGGATTCCGGTATTCTTCCACAAGTCCCCCTACCGCCAGGGGAAACCCAATCCGTACCGGTAGGTTAAACAATTCGCTCGCCAATTCCGGGAGCCCCGCCAACAAAGCCCCCCCACCGGTAAGCACCACTCCTCCGCCGAGCGGACGGGACAACTGGAGCTTATCCAGCTTTTCCTTTACCAGCATAAGAAGTTCCCGCATCCGGGGTTCTATGATCTTTTCCAGGTGAGAGCGAGGAATTGGCATTGGTGGCCTGCCCCCTACCCCTGGCACGATAATTTCTTCATCGTATTCAAAGAGTCCCGGCCAGCAACAGCCGGCCTCTATTTTGATACGCTCCGCCGTTTCGTAGGGAATACTTTTTACAATGGAAATATCACTGGTTACCTGGGAGCCCCCCACGGGAATAGTGGCGGTATAATAGGGCGCCCCCTCCGCATATACCAGGAGATCCGTGGTTCCGCCCCCTAAATCCACCAGGGCAACCCCCAGTTCCTTTTCTTCTTGGGTAAGGGTAGCCCGTCCTGCCGCAAGAGATTGAAGGACCAGGTCTTCAACCTTAAATCCTGCCCGGTTTACACATTTTATGAGGTTCTGGGCACTGGTGACAGAACAGGTAATAATGTGTACTTCCGCTTCAAGGCGAACACCAATCATATCCAGGGGATTCCGGATCCCCCGTTGGTCATCCACAATATAAGATTGAGGAATAACGTGGAGAATCTGGCGATCCATGGGAATGACCACCGCCCGGGCCGCCTCGATAACCCGCTCTATATCTTGATTCGTAATTTCCCGGGTCTCTCGATTCTTTCCTGTAACGGCTACCACCCCGCGAGAGTTCAGCCCTTCAATATGGGAACCGCCAATACCGGTCCAACAGGCATGAACCTCCCGCCCACTCATCATTTCCGCCGCCTCAATAGCCGCGGCCACAGAGCGAAGGGTCGCCTCAATATTTACCACTACCCCCTTACGCAGACCAGTAGAAGGGGCAGTGCCGACTCCTGTAATTTCGAGCAAGCCCTGTTCATTGAGTTCACCTATTACCGCACAGACCTTGGTAGTACCAATATCAAGGCCCACAATTACATCATCAGTTGCCAGAGGATGCCTCCTTTTCTCGGAATGACACCGTACCGGACCGAAAATCTACCTCCGATACCTGAACGCCCTTTTGGGTTAACACATCAAGAACTAATATCATATACCGAAGGGTTTCCTCATTCAACTGGAGATTGGTCAAAACGCGAATGGGGTAATGGAGGGGATAGAGCACGAGTTCATAGTTTCCATAGGCCTTTTGCAGGATACGGATTTCTGAAAGGCACTGAAACAACTGAGGGTTAGACCTCTGAATTACCTCAAGACGCGCCAGGAATGGTACCAGGGCAGAGGGTAAACGGCTCCCCACGGGATTTTCCCCCCTAAATTCTATTCCAGAAAGGACCGGTAGATTAAACACCGTAGTTTCTGGGTGTTGTACCGATGTCTTTATTTTATAGATAACCCCTTCGCGATCCACGTAGGCAGGACAAATTTTATTTTCCACAGAAAGCAAGAGAATTGCCACCGCGTGACGGGGCACAATAGTAATGACAAGACTTGAGGGGAACTGTTTCTGGACAGTTACCGATTCCACCTCAGGGATTCTTTCCAGAGCCTGAATCGTGGCCGGTACCGAAAGACTGAAATAAGAAGAGCTCTTCGTAATACCTGCCATCGCAAGGAGCTGTTCCCGACTATAGCCTTCAAGAGGGCTCATCTGAATCGATTGGAAGGGTTGGAGTGGTAAAAACACTCCATACCAGAGGATTTCAATGGTCAGCACTATGATAAAGAAAAAGGCAACTTTTTGGAAAAGCCCTTCTCCAATAAAGGAATGAGATTCTTCTCTTTCAATTTTTTCAAACACAAGAGAACTATCAGACATAGGCACCCTTCCTCATCATTCTATAGCGAGAAACATTTACCAGGATTCCACAGGAACCTAGCGTCACAAAAAGAGAAGAGCCCCCGGCGGAGAAAAAAGGCAGGGGGACCCCAGTTGCCGGAATAGTAGCGGATACCACCGCCACATTCAAAATAATCTGGGTTACCAGGGTCGTGGTAATTCCCAGGGCAAGAAGCCGCGAAAAAGGATTCATTCCATCGAAGGCTATCTGAGAAGCCCGAACCAGGAATATCAGAACCAAAATGAAAAAGAGTGCTACTCCTACGAGCCCTGTATCGCGGGCAAAGGATGCAAAAATAAAATCCGAATGAATCTCGGGGACATGTATTGGATCCCGCATACTTGCCCCCAATCCTTTCCCAAAGATACCGCCGGATCGGATAGTTGCCAGGGACGAGCGGATCTGGAAACTCGCACCGAGGGGGTCCCACTCGGGTTGTAAAAAGGACATCACCCGTTGGAGTCGATACTCTTTGGTAATCACCATAAAGACCGCAACCGGTGCGACAATGACCGCCAGCCCCAAAAAATGTCGCAGACGAATTCCCCCTAAGAAAAGAAGAAGGAGCCCATTCAAAACAATAAAAGAGGCGGTAGAAAAATTATTCTGGAGATAAATTATTACAAAAAACAGGGAAAGAATAATCAGAGGAGGAAGGAGAACACTGAAAACATCGTCAAGGCGATCCTGTTTCTTATCCAGAATATGGGCCAGGTATAGGGGAATCACCAGTTTTACCAGTTCCGAAGGCTGGAATCCAACAGGTCCCAGGCGAATCCAGCGGGCCGCTCCATTCTTTACTACCCCGATACCGGGAATAAAAGGAAGCACACACAAAATGAACGAGAAGATAACCAGAGGTTTTACCCATTGTCGGATAATCTCAAGATTCAGCAAGGAAAGAAGGACGAAAAACACCAGCCCCGCCCCAGCAAACAACAGTTGTCGGTGAATAAAATAGTAACCATCCTTGTAAAAATATTCACCCGCTCCATAGGATGCCCCATAGAGGGTTACCAATCCCACACCGAGGAATATAATAATGGTGCTTACTAATAGAGGGTCCACTCCCTGTTTTTTTCTTGTCCATTCCATGCTGAGATCCACTTTTTCCCTCCTATTGGATCTTAAGCGTAGAAAGAGCTATTAATGCAAAAAGGCCACCGATAATCCAGAATCGGATAACCACCTTTGTTTCGGCCCACCCTGATAGTTCAAAATGATGATGAAGCGGCGCCATTTTAAAAATCCGCTTTTTTGTTAATTTATACGACAGCACCTGGAGCACCACCGACATACCTTCCAGCAAAAAGACCCCCCCAATAATCAGGACAAGCACCTCTTTTTTTACCATGAGGGAAATAGTGGCAATTACTCCTCCCAGGGAAAGGCTTCCCACATCTCCCATAAAGACTTCCGCGGGGTGACTATTAAACCACAGGAAACCCACACTGGCACCGATCATGGCAAGGCAAAAGATCATAAGTTCCCCTGAGCCCGCAAAGTAGGGAATGCCAAGGTATGCCGAATAATCGGCCCGGCCCGAAAGGTAGGTTATCACCGCCAGGGCAATGAACACCATGATTACAAGACCAATTGCAAGCCCATCAAGACCATCGGTCAGGTTTACCGCATTGGATTCCCACACCACAAGAAGAACCGCCAGGGGTATCCACAAATACCCCAGGTCTAATACTGGATTTTTAAAGAATGGAAGATACAGGTAGGTAATTCGTTCATCCCCATAATTATACAGGCTCATGACGATAGCGATGGCTACCGCAAACTGGCCCACGAGTTTTGCCCAGGCAGGAAGCCCCGCGGAATTCTTTCGGGTTACCTTAAGATAATCATCCACAAACCCAATAGCCCCAAAACCCACTAAGGCAGAAAAGGCGACCCACACATAAAAATTATTCCAATCCTGCCACAGAAAAACCGAAACCGCCACGGAGAGGATCATCATAACTCCGCCCATGGTGGGGGTCCCCCCCTTCTGGAGATGCGTCTGGGGTCCATCAGATCGAATTGCCTGACCTACCTTGAGTTTCCGAAGGGCTTCAATGATTCGAGGCCCAAACAAGAAGGCTATAAAAAGGGCCGTAATAGCACTATAGGCGCCCCGGAAGGTAATGTAGCGGAGCACATTCAGGGGAGTAAAATACTTTACCAGGGGATATATAAACTTATAAAACATTTTTTTCTCCTGTTAGGATTTCAGTTAACCGTTCAAGGGCCATACCCCGGGATCCTTTAAGAAGAACCAGGTCTCCTTCTTCCACCGATCGCCGCACCTTTTCTTGTAGCTCATCAAAAGAAGTGGTATACCCTACCGCCGCAGAACCTTTTGTGGCAGCCACAATAGGTTCCATGATGGCCGTTTCTTCTCCAAAAAGGAAAATCCGGTCTGCCTTTGACTTGGCCAAAACATGAGCTATCTGTCGATGAGCTTCTTCGCTTTTTTCACCTAATTCAAGCATGGATCCAATTACATATACTCGCTTTCCCTTCCATTCTAAAGAATCACAAAATCCTACAGCCTGCTCCATAGATTCGGGATTGGCATTGTAACAATCCCGCAGAATCGTGACCGGCCCCTTAATAATTTCGCCACGGCCAAAGAGGGGACGCACCTGCGCTATACCCTGTCGGATTCCCTCGGCGCTAATCCCTACTTCCTGGGCAATGGCCGCCGCCCCCAACGCATTGAGGACATTATGGGTCCCCGGCAGAGGCAGGATTACCGGAACACCATCCCACACAATACGGGTACCTTCAATCCCCAGGGGGGTAACTTCCCCCAGGGAAACCATGGAACGATAGCCAAAACTCCGAATCCTTCCCCGAACTCCTTCTTTAAGAAACGCCGCAAAGGGATCCGACTCTGGGATTATCGCTACCTCTCTCCCCGTAAATTGGGAAAATATTTCTTTTTTTTCTCGGGCAATAGCTTCCTGACTCCCGAGCTTCCCAATATGGGCGGTGCCAATATTCGTAATCAGGGCGATGTGGGGCCGCAGCACCCGGGCAAGCTCAGTAATTTCCCCCACCCTATTCATCCCCAACTCAAAAACACCTACCTGATGTTCTGGACGAATAGAGAAAACCGAGAGGGGAAGTCCCGTTTCAGAATTCAGGTTTCCCTCATTCATGACCACTACTTTTTCACTCCTAATCATGGCTGCGGCTATTTCCTTGGTGGTCGTCTTGCCAGAAGAACCGGTAATACCTACACGAATCAAATGGGGGAAGCGATCCACATACCACCGGGCGAGATCCTGCAGGGCCCGCAGTGTATCGGGAACCACCATCACATTTTTTCCGGCCCCCCGTGCGGCCGCCACAATGGTCGCTCCATACTGCTCCATCCGATTTTCTTGGACCAGGGCAAAGACCGCCCCCTGCTGAAAAGCCTTTTCTACGTAGGCATGCCCATCCGTCACCGTTCCTGGCAGGGCCACAAAGAGGGCTCCCTCAGTAACATTACGGGAATCTATGGTTACCGAACTAATACCTTGCTGGGGATTAACCGCTTCCGGAAGTATTTTCCCGGAAAGGGCTTCCATCACGGACCGAATACTCATGAGAGGAGATTCAGCTATCATGATTCCTCCCCCGGGCAATACTCAGCTGGATAATATCCGCTGCCCGTTTTTTTTCTAATCCCAGATCCTCCCGGGCAATCCGTTCTATTCGTTCTGTGGCAGAAAGAACCGCTATGGCTGCCACATAGCGCTTATTTTCGTCGATCAATTCCTGTTGTCGCTTAACAAGGATGTTCACCTCCCGCACTATTCTTTCATACCGATTAGCCTGCCAGACCTGCACAAAAAATAGTAGGGGAATACTTAAGGACCACAGATATAACAGAAGCCGTTTCTTCATACCGCCACATCCTCATCTGCCAGTTTTTCTACAACCCGGAATTTCGCGCTCCGAGAAGGGGGATTATACTGTATTTCCCGTTCGCCAGGAACAATAGGTTTTCGCGTCACCAGAGAAAGAAGTCGTTTCCCCCTACATGTACATATCGGCGCCTCTGCAGGACAGATGCAGTCCTTGTTTTTTTCGCGAAAAAAATTTTTCACTATTCGATCTTCCAGGGAATGAAAGGTAATCACCCCCATCCGTCCGCCTTTGTTTAACACTCGAAAGGCCCGTTCCAAAAGCAGTTCCAGCCGAGACAGTTCACCATTTACTTCGATCCGGAGGGCCTGGAACGTCTTTGTGGCCGGGTGTATGGCTCCATAGCGATACGACGGAGGAACGGCCCGGGCAACAATATCAGCCAGTACCAGGGTAGATTGAATGGGTGCCCGCCTTCTCTCCTGGACGATGGCGCGAGCAATAGGACGGGAAAACCGTTCTTCCGAATTGCGATAGATAAGATTTGCGAGGTCCCCTTCTGAAAGAGTATTCACCAGATCCGCCGCCCGGACGGAGTTCGTCGGATCCAGTCGCATATCAAGGGGCTCATCTTTACGGAAACTAAAACCTCCCCCGCTCTTTTCATAGTGAAACACACTGATACCCAGATCGATTAAGATACGATCGGGGCGAGCAAAAGAGGGGGGATAGGAAGCAAAAAAATCATGGGACCAGCCATGATACAACTGGATCCGTCCCTCAAAAGGAAGAAGCCGTTCCCTGGCTCGCGCTAAAATACGTTCATCCACTTCTACCCCTATTACCTGTAACAAGGGAAAACGAGATAAGAAGGCCACACTGTGTCCCCCTTCTCCTAACGTGGCGTCCACCAGAAGGGCTTCTCTGGCGGGAGGAGCGAGATATTCCAACGTTTCTTCCAGGAGCACGGGAATATGCGTATAGAGATCCCCCGGTTCTACCCTTTCCTCCACACCCCCCTCCTTTTAGAGAATAAGGGAACTTAATTCTTCCGCAGCCCCACGGAATTCAGCCTCGTTTTCTTGCCAATAGGATGCGTACTCATCCGCATCCCACACCTCAATATACTTATCTATTCCTAAAATCACACATTCCTTCGTAAGCCGGGCAAATTCCCGTAAGCTCTGGGGAATCGCGATTCTCCCCGCCTTGTCGATTTCTATCTCCTGGGCAGGGGCGATAATACGCCGCTGAACCATACGAGAACGACTTTGGAAAGGGGAAGTGCTTTCCATCAACTTTCGAGCAAGGCTATCCCACTGGGAAGGAGTAAAAATCCAAAGGCAGCGATCCACCCCCTGGGTTATCACCACCATGTTACCCGGCAGTTCATTTCGTATGCGAGTAGGCAAAATGAGACGTCCCTTTTCATCAAGTACATTTTTAAACTCGCCGGTTAACATCTTCTTCCCACTTTTCCCTACTTTCTCCCACTATTTCCCACTTAACACCATTATTAGCACATCCTAATGAATCGTCAATAAGAGGAAGAAAAGAAAAGATTATAAATAGTAAAAAAACATCACCCTTTATCTATACAATTGTTAAGTCTTCAGAGGAAGGTTAGAGAGAATAGAGAGATGAGGTAAGGAATATCCTTTTTATTTCTTGAATAACTACCTATAAAACTGCTACCATTTCTCCATGTATCAAGAAGAATACTATGTGGTGTACCCCGAAGGGGATATCCAGGCCATTGAAGCTCCCCTTCCTTTTAATAGTCTTGTGGACTTAAATGGGCATCTTCTGGAGTTCCCTCTTAAGACTCATCGGATGATTGCCTATCGGGTTCAACGGACAGTCCGTAAAGAACAAAAGGGACTTACCGAAGTGTTATATTATCTTGAATTGGTTCCCGCAGAGGAACTTAAAAACTACGTCCAGTAAAGGGGTCCCACCACCCAGGGACTCCTACCCAGCAAGGATACCGGTTCAATAAAAAAAGGCCCCCCTTGGGGGCCTTTTCTACAAAGAAACGATAGTTGGTGCCAAACCGCTTTTTACCAGGTATCAACCATATCGTCGGGATCCCGATTTTCTTCTGCAAAGAGATCCGTCACTGCCCGCAGATCATCAAAGTAGATATAATAGCTCCCGTAGGCTTCCATGGGATCGCATTCAACCTTAAACCCAATAATCTTGAGGCCCATTTTACTATTATAGTGATAATCCCTCTGGACAATTCCACTCTTCCCATCAGGAGACTGAGGGGGAATAGCCACAGTCAGCTTTTTCCACCCCTGGAAATTAAGGCGACCCATGTAGAGTTCATATTCCCGACCAAAGAAATCCTGCAATACCACTTTGAGCACATGGTTATAATTCCGTCCAACCACCCATACCGAAATCGTTTTGGTGATTCCTTCGATAGGAATAGGCCGTAAAGGACGTATATAGAAATGGGAATAGGCCCGCCGCAAAAAATCAACCCGCACACCAAGGACATATTTATCAGGGATATTGAGGTTCTTTTCTTCTTCCAGCGGCACTTTCCCGGCGGGGTTCCCTTCAAAGAGGCGCACCGTTACAAAGCCGTCATCGCTGGACATGTAAGGGACCCAGAAGCCATCCTGTTCAAATTTATCAACCGAAACTTCCTTTAATTTTTGCTGGGCACTTTCAATTCCTACCTTTTCTGGATTGGGGGTTCCCAATTCTTGAGAAAAGAGGAAACCGGCCACTACTATTAAAGATATTAGAACTATACTTCGTTTCATGGGGCGCTCCTTATCTGGCATTGGTCGTTGTACTGGCATTCCACAGTTGCTGGACATTTTCAGGATCGGCTAAATCATCCCCATCGAAAAGACTTTCGAAGGTATCCGTGAGCACTTTAATTTGGTTAAAGTACACCTGAAAGTCATCAACCCGTTCGGTGGGCCGGGTCCAGATCCTGAATTTTACAAGCGAAAGCCCTTGCCGCTTGGGGAAGGTACGCTTCGCCTGCGGAATGTTTGCGGGGATAGAGATGCGTAGATTCTTCCATCCTTCAAAACTGAGATCCCCCATGGGAATAATATGAACGATCCCCTTATAGTCCCGCACATAGGCTTCCAGGTAATAATAGAAATTAGAGCCCCATACCCACATATCGAGCATCTGAACCCTTCCCGGCATGGGAATTTCTGCGGGGGCATTGTCGGAACTCCCTTTTTTCACCGGATACACATCAATCCAGTTGTACCCTTTGCGATCAAAACGGCCCCAAATTCCGAGGCTACGGATATCTTTTCCTTCCTTATTATATCCGTATACCGCCGCAGGCCAGGCTTTTATCAGTGCAATCTTGGGGAACGTCTCCTTATCGGTTTTGGTGGCAAATTTGCTTGCCATTGCCCGCCATTCATACCCGGAGGATCCATCAAAATTTTCTATTACCCTGGATTCCAGGTTAACAGCCTTCTCATCCGCCCCTATAATGGCCGGCAGTAAAACACTTACTACCAACACCAGGCAAAGAGCTTTGAAACCGCCTTGTTTCATTCTATACTCCTTTTGCCAATTCTTTGCTGAAACCGTAGACAGTTTGATTATATGACCTTGTTATACCTTTGTCAAATGAGCAATTACTTTTTTTTTCATTTTTTTAAAAACCTTTGAACCGAAGTATACCAGATCTGGCGCTCCCCTTTTTGCCTTTCCCTTTTCCAGATATCCCGCGCAAAGGAGACAAGATGGGGCCAGCGAGAATCGTCAAGCAAAACTACCACCGAAGGGGGTACATAACGGGGATCCTGCCAGCTATACAACACGTAGGAGCCCTTCTCAGCGAGGGTCTTTACCGAACTAGGACCCATAATCCATAGAGAACCGGCATTAGTTTCAGTATCTGGCGGATACGATTCAGGGGATGTTCCACCAAATGGGATTTTCTTCGTTTGAAAGCGATTTTGAATAGCCTTTCCCAAAGCTGCTTGCACCTGCGATGCGGTAGTCCCTGCCCAACTTTCTTCATCAATCTTTAGGCGAGGCACCTCTAACGGGCTTTTCTCCAAAAACAAAGACACCAGATGTTCCATATCTTTTCTATAATCAATTCTTCCTACATAACCCGGAAATGAAAGGAAGGCTGTTTCATTTTCCAGTTCTTTCTCCGAAAACCATATCCCCACCGGCACCTGAGGATACACCTTCGTATAGTGCAGGGCCCCTTCGTAAAACCAGGAAGGGAATAGAACTAAAGCGGGCCGGCGAGCGGCTAATCCTATTTTTAAAACCAGCCGCTCAGGGTCTTCCCCTCGTTCTCCATACACCAGGCGCAGGGGCTTCCATATTCCCAGGGAACTCTGCACACAGGTCGCCTGGATTCGTTCTTTGCCATACAGAGTAACTTCATATTGATCGGTGACCACAATCACCGGCGAAGCACTAATAAACAAAAAAAGAGCCCCTCCCCATCCTACTAAGAGAAAACCGAACGGAAGCCAGTTTCTGATGTTTGAGGTAGCCAATCCCTTCAATTTCATACATGAACCATAGTTAGTCCTCCATGAAGAGGTCAATAACCCCGGAGGACTGACCACTATTGTCATCTTTACCTTGACCAAGGGAAGGGATAATCATACAATCAGGTAAATTTTTCTTGTAAGGAGTGCCTATGATCAGCTATAAAGAGTTAGGGCTCGTGAACACCGTTGAACTGTTCAAGAAAGCCATGGCCGGTGGATACGCAATTCCCGCCTACAATTTTAATAATATGGAACAGCTCCAGGCTATTATTCAGGCCTGCGTTGAGACCCGGTCACCGGTCATCCTCCAAGTCTCGGCAGGAGCCCGGAAATATGCAAACCAGACCCTGCTCCGCCACATGGCCCGGGGGGCTGTCGAGTACGCCCATGAGTTAGGGTATGATATTCCTATCGTATTACATCTTGACCACGGGGACAGCTTTGAACTTTGCAAAGATTGTATCGAGTCGGGCTTCTCTTCAGTGATGATTGATGGTTCCCATTTACCCTACGACGAAAACGTAGCCCTTACTAAAAAGGTCTGCGAATTTGCCCATTCTCGAAAAGATTATGTATCGGTAGAGGGGGAACTAGGGGTTCTGGCAGGCGTGGAGGATGATGTCTCCTCAGAACACAGCCACTATACTCGACCCGAAGAAGTAGAGGACTTTGTAAAAAAGACGGGCGTCGATTCCCTTGCCATTTCTATCGGGACCAGCCATGGGCGCACCAAATTTAAGCCCGAACAGTGCACCCGGGACGCAAATGGGATTCTTATTCCGCCACCCCTGCGCTTTGACATTCTAGAGGAAATCGAAAAGCGAATTCCCGGCTTCCCCATCGTCCTCCACGGGTCTTCTTCCGTACCAATCGAGTATGTCCGGATGATTGAACAATATGGTGGGGTAATGAAAGATTCGGTGGGTATCCCGGAAGATCAGCTGCGGCGGGCTGCAAAGAGCGCGGTATGCAAGATCAATATCGATTCCGATGGACGCCTCGCCATGACCGCCATTATCCGAAAGGTTTTCGCAGAAAAACCCGACGAATTCGATCCCCGCAAATACCTGGGCCCCGCCCGGGACGAACTCAAAAAGCTCTATATGCACAAGAATATTAACGTCCTCGGTTCTGCAGGAAAAGCATAATCCTTACATAATGGTTCACGCCCGGTTCACACAGCCGGGTGTGAACAAATCGAAGCCCTGAGACTTCCCTGACTCGATGGGTGCTATAAACAAGAAGTCCCTACGCTTGTTCCGGAATAGGATGTTTCCAGAGTTGAACCAGATGGAGCACCGCGGGAACTGCGAGAACCACAAAGAGAACTGTCCCTAGCCAGAATTGATTTTGATACCACGCCCAGAAAACAAAAGAAGCGCCAAAAGGAAGTATTACCGCGCCTACCCAGGCAAGGTAATAGGGAACCCCTATTTCTTCTTTAATCACATTAAAAAGAAACCAGAATCCCATAATCAAAAGGGTCCACAATAAGGGAACCCCAACTAAATATACGGGATCTCCGTTTCCGCTCCAGAGAAAAGCCCGTTGCAACGAAACAGGAATCATCCAGAGAAGGGAGAACGAAGCCGGGGAAATCCACACATCCGAAGAAAGCCTCTTACACACAAGAAACACAACCCCTGGAATAAACAGGGGAAACACGATGACATCAAAAAATCCATGAAAATATACTCCGAGCGGACCACCACTGGGATCAGCGAAAGAATCGAGAAGCACCTTTAGAATCGCCCCAAGGGAGCCTCCCAAAAGAGCAAGGATCACCCCCCTCTTCTGAGCGCCGGGGGAAACCTCAAAAAGGGAGTGATAGAAAAAGAAAAAGAAAGGCACCCACAATAATGTAAAAACCGCCATGACAGAAGGGTAGCACATACGATAAAGGGATGACAAGAGCGAAGGTACTACTATTCGGAATTCTTTACAGATGGGGGCTTTACAGATAAAGCCCCTATTTGCTATATTTTGCGTACTGGTATATCCTTCTGCCCCGTGGTGGATATAACAACGAGGAGGTAAGTTGTCGGAAAAGGATTTACGGATCAACGAACAGATCCGGGTACGCGAGGTTCGTTTAATTGGAGAAGATGGAGAGCAAAAGGGTATTGTTCCAACCCAAGAGGCTCTTCGCATGGCCCAGGAACTGGGATTAGACCTGGTGGAAGTTGCCCCCCAGGCAAATCCGCCGGTTTGTAAAATCCTGAATTATGGCAAGTTTAAGTTCGAAAACGAAAAGAAAATTCGGGATTCGAAGAAAAAACAAAAACAGTTAAAGGTAAAGGAAATCCGGATGCAGCCCAAGATCGATGAACATGATCTGGCTTTTAAATCAAAGCATATCCGGGAATTCCTTGCAGAAGGGAACAAGGTAAAGGTTACTGTCCGTTTCCGGGGACGGGAACTTGCCCATACTGAACTTGGGTTGGATGTCCTTAAGGACGTTCTACAACGGATTGAAGGGGACTATGTGATGGATAAACCTCCCGCAATGGAGGGGCGATTCATGTCCATGGTCTTAAGCCCGAAATCCAAAAAATAAGCAGAGGGATGGCACTATGCCGAAGATGAAGACCAAGAAAAGCGCCGCGAAGCGTTTTACCTTCACCGCCAGCGGAAAGGTAAAGTATAAAAAACAGAATTTGCGGCATATTTTGACGAAAAAAACCAGCAAACGGAAGCGGAATCTCCGCCATGCGGGCATCCTGTCGAGCGACAATGTACCCGTTATCAGAAAGAAATTATTGCCCTACGGGTAAAGGAGTGGTTTCGACATGTCACGAGCAGTCGATGGAAGCAAACGAAAGAATCATCGGAAGAAAATCCTCAAACTAGCAAAGGGCTATTGGGGTCGTCGTCATTCTAACTACAAAGCCGCTAAAGATGCGGTAACAAAGGCCCTGTTCTATGCATACCGGGATCGGCGGGACCGAAAAGGGGATTTCCGACGGCTCTGGATCATCCGAATCAATGCGGCCTGTCAGGCAGAGGGGATTTCCTATTCCCGTTTCATTAACGGTTTAGCTAAAGCAGGGGTTACCCTGGACCGAAAGGCCCTGGCCTATCTGGCAGTCCAGGACAAAGAGGCATTCAAAGCGGTGGTAGCCAAAGCAAAAAGCGCTCTGGGAGAATAAGGTATGATTACCCTCGAGCAGGTTTCCCTGTTAGAAACCCGGGTTTCCAAGGTGATCGAAACCCTGAAGACCCTGCGGGCAGAAAATGCGGGGCTTCAGGCTGAAAACCGGCGGTTGCAACAGCAACTGGAAGGGTACGAAAAACGGGTAACCGAGCTCGAGCGGCTTGTGCAACAATTTAAAGAAGATCAGGGTAAAATTGAGGCCACCATTCTGTCTGCTCTGGCTCGTCTTAATCAATTTGAAGACGTGCTCGAAACAGAATTATCCAAAACAGCCTCTCCTGCTGAAAAAAAGAGCGAGGGGGTTGGCGTAGGCCTTTCTTCGACAGCCCCTTTACCTCAAGATGAAAGAAAAGGGGGGAACGTACCTTTTGCATCACCGGTAGCGGGGACAGGAGAACGACCGTATTCCTCACCGAAACTTTCAAACAACGATACAGAAAAGGAACCGCAGCCTATCGACGAGATTGACGCAGCCCTCGCAGCACAAGAGCAGGCTGCCCTTGAAGCAACCCGCCAAAAAACGACTTCCTTTTCTTCGAACGAATTGGATATCTTTTAACGCACCTATGTCCAAAGAACGGTTTCGGATCGATATGCTCGGAACCTCCTTTGTTATTTCCGTAGATGAAGATCCATTATATCTTAACGCCCTCTTAACCCGGTATCAATCAGTTCTTGATTCGGTGGAAAAAAACACGGGAGTAACGGATCCCCTGAAACAATCGATTATTGCGGGGCTTCTTCTCTGCGACGAGTTGGAAAAGACACAGAGAAAACTGAATCAGCACTTACATAAAGAAAGCGCAGAACTCGAAAAGGCCGCCTCTATTGTAACGGATCTTATCGAACGGATCGAAGCGACCCTTGGGAAAACCTAACAGAGCGAGAGACCATATGGAACACCTACTCTTCTTGCAAAACCAAATCCAGACCTATCCATGGGGCTCCCGTTTCTGGATACCTCACATGCTTCGTCTCCCAACCCCATCGGACACGCCCATGGCAGAACTGTGGATGGGAGCCCACCCGAAGGCCCCTTCTCTTGCGGTAACTAAGGCCCAAGGACCTGTACCCCTTACCAAGCTCATTGAAGAAAACCCGGAATGGTATGTGGGGAAGGAACTTGCGAAAGAAGGGGCCACCTTCCCTTTCTTGTTTAAGCTCCTTGCGGCAGAACAGCCCCTTTCCATTCAAGTACACCCTTCAAAAGCCCAAGCGGAAGAAGGGTTTGCTCGAGAAAACCAGGAAGGCATCCCCTTAGATGCGGCCAACCGAAATTATAAAGATGATAATCATAAACCGGAAATTATCGCCGCCCTCTCACCCTTTCGAGCCCTCTGCGGATTTCGATGGGAAGAGGAAATTACGACCCTTTTTTCGTGGCTCGAAATGCCACCCCTCCTTCCTGCGATAAAAGCCCTACAGGAAAGAAAAAGCTATACCGCTTTTTTACAAGCCCTGTTCACCATTTCGCCGGAAACAGTTCAAGACATTCTCCGGGAACTGCACACGAGGACCCTTCCTTCCCTGACCCAAAAGGTACCGGCGTACCAAAAGGAATGGGAAACCGTACAATCCTTTATCAATCTCTATCCCCGGGATATCACCGTCCTTGCTCCGCTGTACCTTAATCTCATCGACCTTGAGGCAGGACAGGCCCTTTTCTTACCTTCAGGGATTCTCCATGCCTATGTTCATGGATTTGGGGTTGAACTCATGGCTAACTCGGATAATGTACTGCGGGGTGGGCTTACCACAAAACATATGGACCCGAGAGAACTGCTCCGGATTCTGGAGAACCGGCCTTATGATCCTCCCCTTCTTTCTCCCTCTCCCGCCAGAGATCAGAAAGGATCCCTTTTATTTTATCCAAGTAAGGCAAAGGAATTTCGATTAGGCCTTGTTACCGGGAACCTTAATAACACGGAACTTCCTGCGGGGCTTCCTCTTATTATATGTGTGGTGGACGGCACAATGGAACTTAAGAGTGATAAAGAACGTCTGGTTCTTCATCAAGGGGAGTCGGCCTTTGTTGCTGCCACTGCTCAGGAACCGAACGTAACGGGAACAGGTAAAGCCTTTTTCGCTATGCCCAATAGGGAGTTTTTATGAAAATTCTTGTGGATGCAGATTCCTGTCCTCGCTTAGCCCGGGAATTCCTTGTAAGAACCATGCAGCGGCGAAAGGTCACCGGAATTTTTGCGGCCAATCGCTCCATTCCGGGCATAATCGGTCCTCATCTCCGGATGGAGGTCTGTCCACCCCAGGAAGGAGCCGCCGATGACCGCTTGGTAGAACTGGCAGAACCGGGGGATATTGTGATCAGTCGAGACATCCCCCTTGCATCTCGGCTCATAGAAAAAGATGTGACCGTTCTTGATGATCGGGGACGACGATACAGCAAAGAGAACATCCGGGAACTCCTTTCTATCCGGGATTTTACGGTCCAGCTTGCCAGTGATGGCATTGAAATAGAACGGCGTCCCCAGTACGGCCGGCGGGAATTGAAACAACTTGCCGATGCCTTAGACAGAGAACTGGCAAAGCATAAGGCTTCTCACGATGCATCATCCTGAAAAAAGTGGGCACCCAGATCTTTTCTTATGATGCATCAGGGTACAGTTGTCGCACCTGTTGAATATGAGGAAGGGCTTCAAAAAAACATTCCACTATTTCAGGATCGAACTTTGTACCCGAAAGACGTCGAATTTCTTCATACACCTTTTCCTCATCCCAGGCTTCCTTATATACCCGGCGAGAAATAAGGGCATCAAAGACATCGGCCACCGCCACAATTCGTCCGGCCAGGGGTATTCCTTCCCCTTTTCTTCCTCCAGAGCGTTGTTGTTCCCCTTCTGTTTCTAAAGCGCCAGCAGCCGGCTCTGGAATAGCACTCCAGCCGGGATACCCCGAACCATCCCAGTTTTCATGATGGGTAAGGGCAATATCGCGGGCCACCAGGTCCAGGTCCGATTGGGGATCATCAAAAAGATGGGCCCCATAGACAGTATGACTCTGCATAATCCTATACTCTTCTGGGGTAAGGGGACCAGGTTTTTTTAAGATTACATCAGAGATAGCTACCTTCCCCACATCATGGAGCATCGCGGCGATACGGAGAATATCCTTGTATTTTTCCCGTTCTTGCTTTGCTACGTTATGACGAAAGGCCCAGCGCTCGTAGATTTCGACCGCATATCCTGCAACCCGATTAACATGGGCCCCCGTTTCTTTAGGGTCCCGAAGCTCCGCCATAAGAATCATCCTGAGAAGCATGGTCCTTGTCATGAGGGCCCGCTCCAGGGCCACCGTGGCGTTATTTGCAAAATGAGAAATAAAAAGCTCATCCTTTTGGGTAAAACGCCCTACCGCATTTTCCTTTATCTTTTTATTGATTACCTGGATTACCCCCAGGAGTTTTTTTTCGGGGGTTACGAGGGGAACCGCAAGAATCGAACGGGTTCGGTACCCCACAAGGCGATCATAACTTGAATTAAAAGAATAGGGCGCATTGGAAGGAATGGCATAGGCATCTTCCACATTTACCACTTTTTTATGAAGTGCACAAAAACCCGCAATGGACTGTTCATTGATAGGGATCTTCACCACCGAATACAGCAACTTAGTACCAGGCGGCAATTCCCTTTGTTTTGTGTCATTCTGGGCATACCGGATTTGCAGCATCTCTCCTTCTTTTACATAAATCGAGCCCGCATCGGCCCCTACCACCTGCCGGGCCTCAAAAAGGATCCGTTCCAGCAACAGGTCCGCGTCACGGATCTGATTCAACTGAGAATCGATGCGGATAATTGCTTCAAGGCTTGCTTTTTTTCCCATGCAACCCTCCTTGTAGGGGTCCATGAAGTATGCTATAAAAATACTACAAAAGTAAGGGAAAGAACATGAAAATCGGCCGCTTTTTTGGAATTTTTTTTATCATCCTGGGAATTCTCAACATAGCGAATTTCTGGGCTCCCCGTCCCATACCTACGGTAGGGCCATCCGCCTTCATCCTAGGTTTTTTGTTGATTGGAACAGGGCTTTTTCTCCGAGCAGAAAGAGATAGTAGTGGACGTGTTCGTTGGGGGGCGTTAAAAAGTCTTTTTCGCAGGGTAGAAAAAAAAGAAGAGGCCGAAGCTACTCCCATGGACCCCCTTTTACCCGTCAAGGCCCTTAAGGCGGCCTCCGATAGGGGTGGCAAGATCAGCATCGCCCAACTAGCGATGGAACTGAACGTGTCTCTTGAAACAGCAGAAAAGGCCCTCGATGCCTGTGTCCGGAAAGGGAGTGCCTATATCGAAATAGACCAAACGACGGGAATAGCTGTTTACTGCTTTCCCGAATTCATGCCAGGGGAGTCTTCTCAGCCAAAACATCTAAACTAACAATAGGTGAGGCTTTTAAGACTGGAAAAGGCTTCCCCTTTTTGGCGATCAAGCACTCACCATTCACCCAAAGTGGTGGGAAAACCGCTCGTTCTTAAAAGGATAAAAACAGGAAATACCTTCTATTTCGGTTTCGATGATTACCAGGTTATGTATCTGTTCGCTATTAAAGGAACGCCAGAAAACAGGCAAATAATTACCTATTTCGACGATAATTCGTTCCCGTAGAGCAGGATCAGCAATCACCGTAGCAGTGCCATATAAAGAAATTACCTCATTAAGCACGGTACTCTGAAAGGTCCATTCTACCTGTTTATGAACAGAGAGATCCTCTATTTTCTTTGAACGAGGATCTGTAAGGGCATAGAGAAGTTGAGGCCGCTCAGAAAAAATAACCGGGGTCATCCAACGACTTCGGGGATAGTTCCGACGATCTATGGTAGTAAACAGGCCCACATGACTTGCTTCTACCAGCCTGCGAAGTCGCACAATCGCCTCACCTACTTCCATAACTTCCCCTCTTTACCATTGTGTTCAGCCCCCATTCTGGGCATATGGTATATTAAACATACAAAACATTACGGTAGATGTCAAAAATATTTTTTAAAAAAGAAAGCTCCCCGGTAAAAGGAGGAAAACCCGGGGAGCCATATAAAAAGGAAAGGAGGAATGAGATGGATAGTTGTTTTTTACCAACTATCAGTATATAAACAGTAGAGGCATAAAAAGGTTACATTCCCCCTTATAAATAAAAAACATCACCAGAGAATTAACCATTTTTTAACAAATCTCTCACTTTTCCCATACAGAAGGTAGGTAGGTTTTGTGTAACCTAAAAGGAGTATTCCTTTTAATGAGTTCATAGGAGGACAGGTATGAAAAAGATGATTGGTGTCGTTTCCCTTTTGGTAGGGATAACCGCTCTCACCTTTGCTAGTGGGGCTCAGCAGCAGGGTAGTCAGCAGACAACTCAGCAACAAGCGCAAAAACCCGCCGTACAGCTTCAGTATCCCTGGCAGGATCCGGTATCGGATGATCCGGATGGACTGCTTCCCGGCGTTGATCCCAGTAAGGTAAAAGGGAACATCATTACGGCTGGTTCTTCTACTGTTGCACCCCTTTCTGAAACCATCGCCGCTCGCTTCAAGAAAGAAGGATACAAGGATCAGCTTACCATTGACGTAATTGGTTCTGGAGCGGGCTTTGAACGGTTCTGCAAAACCGGCGAAACTGATATAGCAAATGCTAGCCGGGCCATTCAACAAAAGGAGATCGATTGGGCCAAAGCAATTGGCCGAAGTCCTGTAGAATTTAGAGTTGCTACTGATGCTCTTACCATTTGCGTGAGTAAATCTAACACCTTTGTAAAAGATGTTACTATGGAAGAACTGGCCGCCATATTCTCCACCGCAACTTACTGGTCCGATGTACGTCCTGAATGGCCGAAAAACGAAATTCTCCGCTTTATCCCAGGAACCGACTCAGGAACCTTCGACTACTTTGTGGAAGAAACCTTTAAGAAAAACAAGGAACCCCTCTTAAAAGCCAAGAACTTACAGCTTTCCGAAGATGATAACGTCCTGGTACGGGGTATTACCGGCAGTCCCTATGCGATCGGTTTTTTTGGATACTCCTACTATGCGGAAAACAAGGATAAACTTACCGCACTAGCTATTAATGGGGTTGCTCCTAGTGATGAAACAGTAAACAAAGGAACTTACAAACCTTTCGCTCGGCCCCTTTTCATTTACTCTGATCCTACTATCATGAAAAACAAACCTCAGGTAGCGGCGTTTATCGCTTACTATCTCACTTACGTAAATGAAGAAGTAAAGGCCCACGGGTTCTTCCCCGCACCCAAAGAAGAGCTTCTTAAGGCAAAGAAGACCTGGCTTGAAGCAATGAAATAATTCCTTTACTGTAACGAAGATTACATAGCACTGACAGGATGTCACATCCTGTCAGTATTTTTTGAATAGGACGAGAAATACATGCAACACACAGATGAGAACGGGTCTTTTTCATTAAAAAGAAAAATCCACATAGGAGAATTATTTATTTATATTTTCCTATTTTTTTGTGCGGCCCTCTCTGTTTTTACAACCCTTGGCATTATAGTAACGCTTGTACGAGAGTCCTGGAGTTTCTTCAAAGAAGTTTCCTTGGCTGAATTTTTCGGGACCTTTGAATGGCAACCTCAGATTCACAATTTTGGTATCTGGCCGTTGGTAAACGCAACGCTCATGACTAGTAGCATTGCCATGATGGTAGCCCTCCCCTTAGGGCTCATGGCCGCTATCTATTTGAGTGAATATGCCCCTACCACTCTTCGAGAAACCTTAAAACCTATTCTAGAAATCCTCGCAGGGATTCCCACGGTTGTATATGGGTATTTTGCTCTTACCGTGATGACCCCCCTGCTTCAATCTATCTTTGGCAAAGAAATCGTAGAAGTATATAACACCGCCAGTGCGGGACTTGTTATGGGTATTCTTATTCTTCCTCTCATCGCATCGATGTGTGAAGATGCTATTAGTTCAGTTCCTACGTCACTACGGGAAGGAGCCCTTGCGATGGGGGCCACAAAACTAGAGGTAACCCTCCAGGTAGTAGTGCCCGCAGCTTTTTCAGGTATTGCGGCAGCCTTTATTCTGGGACTCTCTCGAGCAGTAGGAGAGACCATGATTGTGGCCCTCGCAGCGGGCGCAGGGCCGAATTTCACGTTTAATCCCTTTAAAGCCGCTGAAACCATGACAGGCCATATTGTACGCATTTCAGGGGGAGATCTCAGTTATGGTTCTTTGGATTATACGAGTCTTTTTGCAATCGGCCTCGTGCTTTTTTTCATCACCCTGGGTTTGAACATTCTAAGTCGGCGAATCATTAAGAAATATCGGGAGATCTACGAATGAAACAGGAATTTGATCTTCGCCTGGAAGAGCGACAGAAAAAAGGGAAACGATGGCTTACCTTTTTTATGATAGCGACGCTTTTTTCTATTTTTGCCCTAACAACTCTTCTTGTAAGCATCGTAAACAATGCCTTTGGGTATGTGGCTTTAGAGAATAAAATTAACCCAGAAGATCTCAGCCAAAATGGAGTCCCGCTCGAAAATCTTCCTAAAGAAACCTTGGTTAAAATCATTCAACAAAACATATCCCGGCGTTTATTTATAAAATTAGATAATGAAAAACCCTTTGTAGATCGCAGTAATCACGAACTTTTAGAGACAATCGAAGAAGAAGTTATTAATCCCCAGGTACGGAGAACCTGGTCCCTGTGGGAAAGCATAACCCAATATCCCAGAATACGGGAATGGCAGGAAAACAATTTCCCTCAGGGCCGGCTGGTATTTAGATCGTGGATAAACTGGAATTTTGTTGTTTCATCACAAGAAGCGTTGGCTATTCACTCAGGGATTCGGGGAGCTTTAATTGGATCGTTTCTGACCATTTTGATTGCCATTCTTATTGCCTTCCCTATAGGTATTGGAGCGGCTATCTATCTAGAAGAATACGCCACCGATACGGCCCTTAATCGTTTTATTCAATTAAATATTTATAACCTGGCGGGGGTCCCCTCTATCATTTATGGGATGTTAGGCCTTGCGGTATTCGTCCGATACCTCGAACCGGTTACTTCAGGGGCACTATTCGGAGTTCTTACCGATAATACTGTCGCTAATGGAAGAACCATTCTCTCAGCGGGACTTACTTTGGGAATCCTCATACTTCCTACAATCATTATTAACGCCCAGGAAGCATTTAAAGCGGTCCCCAACAGCTTACGCCATTCGAGTTTATCGGTAGGAGCTACGACCTGGCAAACAATTTGGCACCATGTTCTCCCCGTTAGTATCGATCGGATTCTTACGGGAACCGTCCTTGCTATAAGCCGGGCAATCGGCGAAACTGCTCCTCTTGTGGTGGTAGGGGCTTCAGCCTTTTTAACCCAGGATCCCTCAGGGATTTTTTCAAAATTCACCACCCTTCCCATCGTAATCTATCAGTGGACCAGTCGCCCCCAGATCGAATGGAAAAACGCTGCGGCAGCAGCAATTATCGTATTATTGATTTTGTTGCTTTCTTTAAATGCCACCGCAATTATTTTACGGAACAAATATCGCAAAGAAAAGAGGTTAGCCTAAATGAGCGCACAGAACACTTTAACCTTTGATCCGAATGCAGAGTATCCCTATGCAGTGGAATTCAAAAACGTAAGCATTTACTACGGTGATTTCCAGGCAGTAAAAAACGTATCGCTCAATTTTGAGAAACGGAAGGTCACGGCAATTATCGGGCCCTCCGGTTGCGGAAAAAGCACCGCCCTCAGGGCTATTAACCGCATGAACGAACTTATACCGAATACCCGATTAGAAGGAGAAATTCTATTTCATGGGCTGAACATTTATCATCCCGATGTGGATCCCACCAGAATTCGACGCTGGATCGGGATGGTATTTCAAAAGCCCAATCCGTTTTCTAAGTCCATTTACGAAAACGTAGCCTGGGGGGCCCGTATCAATGGATACACCGGCAACATGGATGAACTGGTAGAATCGAGCCTCAGGGCCGTATACCTCTGGGATGAAGTAAAGGACAAGCTAAAACAGAGCGCCCTTGCATTATCGGGCGGACAACAACAGCGACTGTGTATTGCCCGGGCCATTGCGGTAAAACCAGAAATTCTTCTGATGGATGAGCCCACCAGTGCCCTCGATCCCATTTCGACGGCCCGGATTGAAGATCTTATGGAAGAACTCAAACAGCGGTATACCATTATTATCGTAACCCACAACATGCAACAGGCAGGCCGTATTTCTGATTATACCGCTTTCTTCCTGAATGGGGAAATGATTGAGTATGCCCCCACAAAGGAACTTTTCTTTAATCCTAAGGATGAGCGGACCGAAAACTACATTTCAGGAAGATTTGGTTGAGCTACGACGGAGCCCCTCTTCCCCGGGTGTATTAAGAAGTGTTGTGGTTTGTGCTTCAGCTAAAGAATATCACGAATGGGGCTCCTCAAGCACATGATAAGCCATCGGAATCTTGGGAAAAAGGGATTGGAAAAGAATTCTTAAAAGGAAGAAAAAAAAGCCTCTCAAGAGGGGAGGATTATTCTTCTCATTCTTCTTTTCTTTTTAATTCCACTTCCCATTCGGCAATAACCTGTTCGTAGGCTGCAATGGTGGCCCGCAGGACTATATCCTGAAGTTCCCCTCGCCCTCCCCAGTCGGCCCCTTCCATATGGTAGAGGTGTTGCAGGGTAGCCCGTAAATCTTCAATAGAACAGGAAGGATCATAGGCCCGCCGACGCTCAAGGCCCCGAATTTCCGCTTCAAAGGTTTTTGTATATAATACGTCTCGCCAACTTGTAGCATCTTGCATAATGATGTGTTACTCCTTGCCGTAGCTTATCACCCGGGTCAATTCAATGGGCTGTAAGGGAACCATACCTCCCAAACGGGGAATATAGGGCGTAATCCTACAGCGGACCCACAGCCCCTTTCGGTCATCTTCATATTCATAGCGATACTCCCTGTCAGGATATACGAGCCGTACCAGTCTCCCCCGCTCATCATATTGATACCACCACTGTTCTTCCTTGCTTTTTTTCTGCTCCTCCACAAGAGGCATCCCACCAGGTGGATTTTGCACTTCCCCAGAAGCACCGTTTTGCAAGGCCTTCATGCGAACATAGCGGGGATTTTCCTTAGCATACAGGACCTCGTAGGTTGTATCCTTCCATGCTTCAAAGGAGGGTTTTAAGAAACTGGTATATTCCCGAACAAGAAAATCTGTTGTACCCTCTTCTGAGGTTTGTTCAATTTTATAGATAAGGCCTGCCGGGCCAAGAAAACGGAAAACAATATGAGGATCCCCTTCTGGCGTATACCAGACTTCCTCGACTTCTTCAGAACGTATTGTAAGATAAATGAAAAAAATTTCCCCTTCTTTCTGATACACAAGTTCCGCTATTTTTTCTCCCTCCCGTTGAATAACCTGGTACAGGGTTTCCTCTTTTCCTGAATTCGAACTCAGAGAAAGTTTTTCAAGATTTCCCTGACTATCCCATTTAAATTGAAGATACTGAGAAGACTCACCATAAAAAAAGGGAATTTTCAGTGGTTTCCCATCTTTTCCAAAACGGAGTTGGTATTCTAGATCTTTTCCGGTAATGGTGATCTGTAGATAAGACCGCTCTTGACTATTAGCCGTTAAGCTATCGGGAGGCAAAAGGGCGGGCCAGAGGGGATTCCATTCAGAAGGGGTAATACCGAAAGAGTAAAGGAAAAAAAAGGGAAAAACTGTTTTCTGCGCCCCTGCATTCTGAGAAGAAGAAGCTCCACCAGAAGGACTCTGGACCCTTTTGCCTGGTGTCTGACTCTCGAGATACACCGAAAGTCCAACTAATAAAGGGAAGAAAAAAATAAATTGAGTTTTTTTCATAGTCCTTCCATCTTAATTATCAACCTTATTATCGGCGCTTAAAATTCCATTCCGAACTAGAAAAAAAGGTTCTTGCCAGTTCGTAAGCCTCTTCGATTTCATTTTGTTGTGGCTCTTCCTGTTTAAATTGCAGATTAAGGGCCTCCGCAAATCCTTCTGTTAAGACTTCCTGGGCTTCTCTGAAAGAAACAGGCCTTCCTAAAAGGACATCCAAAGCGGTAACCCGTTCTTTTACTTCCTGGATATGCCGTCCCCGGGCTTTCTCCTGAGGGACCTTCAGTAATTCGAACATAAGGTCCACATTGACAGAAAGAAGTAATGTCCCGTGCTGTAATAGGCCACCTTCTTTTCGGGTCTGAGCATTGCCTGAAATCTTTTTTCCTTCACATACGATATCATTGATAGGAACGAAGGTGGCTCGTATATTCAATTTTTCTAAAGCTTTTATGATTCCCTGGCACAAAACAGCGTATGACTCTTGAATAGAATAAGAAGCTAAGGGATGATCAAGGGGAATCACAATACTGTAGGTAACCTCTTGATCATGAAAGACGGCCCCACCGCCGGTTAACCGTCGGACCACCGAAATTCCCCGAGATTCACAGGCCGGGATATCCACTTCTTCTTCGATTCCCTGAAAATAGCCGATAGAGACCGCCTGGGGTTTCCAGCCATACAATCGGAGGGTAGGAAGCGTTTTTCTTTGCCCTACCGATTCTAAAAGAGCGAGATCCATTCCCATGTTGTAAAATGCATCGTGCAGGGTATCTATAATAAGACGAAACTGATAGGACACTATCGACCCTCCTTAGCCGGCTTATCCTGAGAATGGAAGGCTTCCTGTAAAATTATCTGAAGAGCCTCTCCGTTAATACCAAGGGCTTCAGCACCACATTCTTCGAGGGCCCAAGAAAATCGTCGTGCTACGTCAGAAAGGGAACTGCCCTCAAGTGATTTTTCTATATATTCCAGAGCATCTTCGGGATAGATAAAAAAATCTCCCCGTATCTGGATATGTTTGATACATCCATCTAAGGTAAGCTCGACGGTACCTCGAATCAATTTTGTATTCTCTTTTTTCCCCACAAAAGAAAAAATCATGAACATCCTGCCTCTGTAAGGTGCCCCCTAGAAGTTCGGTCTTACCTCATACCTGGCTTATTTTTTGTGAAAACAAACCAGCCTCTTTCTCTAACTTTGTTGTTCGCCACACTTCAAGGGCCTGATAACTAGTCCGAGCAAGGGGGCTTGCAACCACCGCAGAAAAGCCCATTTCTAAAGCCCACCTTCGATATTCCTCAAATTCCCCCGGTTCTACATAACGGATCACCGGAATCTGCTGCCCCGTTGGCTGGAGATACTGTCCAAGCACAAGGATATCTACCCCCAGGGCCCGTAGGGCTTTCATCGTATAGAGAACTTCTTCTCGTTCCTCTCCCAATCCAAGGAGTATGCTTGTTTTTGTACAGGAAGCACCCATGTCCTTTGCGATCTTTAGAGTGGCACAGCTCTTTTCATAACTCGCCCGTTTATCCCGTACGCCCTGCAAAGAGGGCACCGTCTCGATATTGTGAGCAACGACCTCTGGTCCTGCGGCGATAATATCCTCTAATTCTTCTTGTTGATAATCAGGGATGAGAACTTCTATCACAACTGAGGGATTTCTTTTTTTAACTGCCCTAATACAGGAAGCATAGTGGGAAGCCCCCCTATCAGGGAGATCGTCCCTATCTACAGACGTAAGCACCACATAGCGAAGCTGGAGCTGGACCACTGCCTCAGCTAAAGCTTCTGGCTCATCAGAACGAAGGGGCTCTCCTTTTTTGCCATGAGGGACCGCACAAAAACGACAGGCCCGCGTACATACCGAACCAAGGATCATGAACGTGGCAGTGCCACATCCCCAACAGGTACCCCGATTTGGACAAAGGGCCGCTTCACACACCGTGTGGAGCCCATAGCGTTCCACCGTGTCTCTTACCCTGTGCCAGTGCGGACCCTCACTGGTTTTAAGTCGAATCCACGCTGGCTTTGGAAGTTTTTCTGCCATGAACCTACTATAGAGCAAAAAAGCCCCTTTTGTCACCATAACGAAAATCTCAGTTGATACCTAAATATTTTTCGTTTATCCCTTTTCCATACCCGCTTTTGAAAAACAAAAGGCCACCCCTTTATAATGGGATGGCCTTTGCTTCACCTTATATGCAATTCCTCAGTAGGTTATCAGCCGCCGTAGACCGCAATCATAACCCCGGCAGTAATGGCCGTACCGATAACACCTGCCACATTGGGGCCCATAGCATGCATGATAAGGAAGTTCCCTGGATCCGCTTCAAGCCCAACCTTGTTAGAAACCCGGGCTGCCATAGGCACCGCTGAAACTCCTGCAGAACCAATAAGGGGATTAATCTTTTCCTTAAGGAAAAGATTCATAAATTTAGCCACCAGGATTCCCGCCGCTGTAGCAATAGCGAAGGCAAAAAGCCCGAGGAATACAATAGAGAGAGAAGCTGGATTAAGGAATTTTTCGGGAGTCATCTGACTGCCAACCCCAAGGGAAAGGAAAATGGAAACAATGTTGAGCAATTCATTCTGAAGGGTCTTCGAAAGCCGTTCCACCACCCCAATTTCCCGAATAAAGTTTCCAAACATGAGACAACCAATAAGGGGAGCCGCCGATGGAATAAGGAGAATAGAAAGAACAAATACCGAGATGGGGAAAAGTATCTTTTCTATCTTTGACACATGGCGCAATTGTTTCATTCTGATCTTTCGTTCGTGTTCTGTGGTAAGGGCCTTCATGATAGGAGGCTGGATAACCGGCACCAGTGCCATATACGAATAGGCCGCAACGGCCACCGTAGCAAGAAGATGCGGTGCAAGTTTTGTTGCAATGTAAATAGTGGTCGGACCATCGGCACCTCCAATAATACCGATGGCACAGGCCTCTTTCAGGTTGAAATCAAAGCCGGGAATAAAGTTAAATGCGGTAACTCCAAAGAGGGTTGCAAATACCCCAAACTGAGCGGCCGCTCCAAGAAGGGCAGTCTTGGGATTTGCGATAAGCGGACCAAAATCGGTAAGGGCCCCAATTCCCATAAAGATGATAAGGGGGAAAAACTCGTTTCCTACCCCCGACTCATAAATAATATGGAGGAAGCCATGGGGAGCATCTCCCATTCCTGCCAGGGGAATGTTGACAAAGACAGTCCCGAAACCGATAGGAATCAAGAGGAGGGGCTCAAAACCTTTCGCAGCCCCCAGGTAGATAATCACGAAACCCACAATAATCATCAAGAGCTCTTCCCAGCCCCAGACCGTTATTGGGTCGCCCGCGGGGGTTGTCTTCTGTTTTGAATCTACAAAAAACGCATACAGCCCCGTCGTCTCCAGAATATTCCTGGCAAACTCAGCGATGGAAATCTTCTTTATGTTTTCGCTTCCCCGAATAATACCGGCCGGATTATGGAAAGAAGCAGGCTGGGAATTTCCACCAGAAGAAGCGGCTGCATCACCCGCTACCACTTCAGTGCTCTGACCTTCGGCAGCCTGGGCAACAACCCGCCCCATAAAAGAGAATACAAAGGCGACGGTGAGCATCACCAGAACAACCTTCGTCACCCAGGCGGCTTTTTTCTGTGCTAGTACTGGCATCGACGTATTCTCCTTATTTCAGTTCTGCCACTGGCTGATGGGCTGCTACCTGAGTACCCGGACCTACCAGGAAATGGATCGCACCACTACCGGTAGACTTAATTTCCAGTTCCATCTTCATAGATTCAATGATCATGATGGTCTGGCCGGCACTTACCGTAGAACCTTCATTGGCCACATGTTTAATGATAGTTCCCGCCACGGGAGCCTCGATAACCTGACCACCGGAAGGAGCAGCAACAGGAGCGGGGGCAGCGGCAGCCGTAGGAGCAGGACTTACCGCGAGGGTTCCCTCTGGCCGAACAATGACCGTATAGTCCGCACCGTTTACATTGACCACATACTTAGCAGCCTGTCCTGCCGCGGTGGCCGCTGCCGCAGGAACCTTGGGCGCTTCAGGTTCGGCTGTAAATTTAACCGGTCCTTGATCGCGTTTCTTAAAGAAATCGGGGGCAATTTTGGGGAACATCGCATAGGTAAGGACGTCTTCCACCGACACCGTAGAAGTCCCCAGGATTTTCTTTGTTTCTTCTTCCAATTTAGAAAATTCATTGGGGATATCGTCAGCAGGCCGGTGGGTGATTTCCTTATCCAGTTTTGCCGCTTCCAGGGCCTTCTTAACAACCTCAGGATTCTTCGGTGCAGGACATTTTCCATAGCGCCCCACCAAAAGATCGATCGATTCGGCGGTAAGCTTATTATACCGACCGAAAAGCACGTTAAAGACCGCCTGGGTACCCACAATCTGGCTCGTAGGAGTTACAAGGGGTGGATAGCCAAAATCTTTCTGCACCACCGCAATTTCCTTGAGCACCTCATCGATCTTATCGGAAGCGCCCTGTTCTTTGAGCTGGCTCTCCAGATTCGAGAGCATACCCCCCGGTACCTGAGATACCAGGATCCGCGTATCAGCCCCAAGGAAACTGGATTCAAATTTCTTATAATTTTTCCGGACTTCCCGGAAATAGGCCGCAATTTCGAGGAGCAGGTTCGTATCGAGCCCCGTATCGTAGGGGGTCCCCTTGAATATTTCTACCATGGTTTCGGTAGGACTGTGGCTCGTTCCCATAGCAAGGGATGAGATTACCGTATCAAGGATTTCTGCCCCTGCTTCGGCAGCCTTGGTAAGGGTAGCCACCGACATACCCGTGGTAGCATGGGAGTGTATTTCAATAGGTAAGTCCACGGCTTTCTTGATAGCCTTTACGAGGTCATAGGCATCGTAGGGCTTCAAGAGACCCGCCATATCTTTAATACAGAGGGAGTCTACTCCTTCGTCGGCAAGTTGTTTTGCCAGATCTACATAGGACTGGATAGTATGGAAGGGGGTAGTAGCATAGGATATGGCAGCCTGGACATGCTTACCGGTTTTCTTAGCCGCCTCGGTAGCAGCCTTAAAGTTTCGAGGATCATTTACGGCATCAAAGATCCGGAACACATCCACCCCGTTCTTTGCGGCAGCCTCTACAAACTTACTAACCACATCGTCCGCATAGTGACGATAGCCAAGCAGGTTTTGTCCCCGAAGGAGCATCATGATTTTAGTATTGGGAAGTCCCTTTTTGAGCTGCCGCAATCGCTCCCAGGGATCTTCATTTAAGAAACGAATACAGGCATCAAAGGTGGCTCCACCCCATCCTTCCAGGGCAAAATAGCCTACCTTATCCAGCATAGGAAGGGCCGGGACCATGTCTGCAGTGGTCATCCGGGTAGCAAGCAATGATTGATGGGCATCCCGCAGTACTAAATCTGTTAATTGAACCTTTGCCATACAAAACTCCTTGTACTATTGATGTGTTTTACGATATTCATTCACCGCAGCGGTAATCGCAGCTACGACCGCGGCCCCACCGGCCGCCGAAGAAGCAGCGCCTGCTGCAGTCGAACCACTGGATTCCTGTTCGTCCTTATCCCATCCAAGAAGCCGGATAATCCAGGCTACGAGATTCATAAAAAGAACAAGGATAACCAGGAAGCCAAACACCACTCCCATGCCGAGCAGGGTAAGGATCCCACTTTGCTCGAACATCTCTAGTATTGTCATAGGGCCTCCAATATTCGGATATTCAGTTTTACAGTACCAAAAATATCGATTCTTATGCAAGCCGTTCTTTAACAAAAAACCCTATTTTGTAATAAATATTCTGAAAATAAAAAGGTGGTTCCCATGGCTTGCGTCCCCTGCCCTTTTCCTTTTATACTACTACCCAACTGGAAACGGAGGAATTCTATGGATAAGGAAGAAATAAAAAAGAAGGCCCACCGCTATCTTCAAGAGGAACAGGACAGCCGCTTTCGGCAAGAAGTAGAGGATCTTTTAAAAAGAGAAGACTGGAAAGAGCTGGAAGACCGGTTTTATCGGGATCTTGAGTTTGGAACCGGAGGACTGCGGGGTATCATCGGCGGTGGATTTAATCGGATGAATTCCTATGTGGTAAAACGGGCTACCCAGGGGCTTGCAAACTACCTTATCAAAACGTTCCCTGAAAAACACCGGGCAGGGAAACTTTCGGCGGTTATCGCCTATGACAGTCGGCGCTACTCTAAAGAGTTTGCCGAGGCAACCGCCTGTGTTCTTGCGGGGAATGCCATAAAAACCTACGTTTTTTCTTCCCTTCGTCCTACACCGGAACTTTCCTTCGCAATCCGCACCCTCCATTGTGATACAGGGGTGGTGATCACCGCGAGCCACAACCCCCCCCAATATAATGGATATAAGGCCTACTGGAATGACGGGGCTCAGGTTATCCCCCCCCATGACGTGGGGATCATCAACGAAGTAAACCAGGTGACCACCATTCGGGAACTCGATAAAGACGAAGCCCTTTCTCAAGGACTCATCTCCATAATTGACAAAGAAATAGATGAGCCTTATCAGGATATGATACGGCGTCACCTCTTCCGGCCTCAGCTTATTAAAGAAAAAGCCAGGGAAGTAAAAATTGTGTATACTCCCCTCCATGGAACGGGAGCCCTGCATGTCGAAGCAGTGCTGGGAAGTCTTGGTCTACAGGTGATCACCGTACCTGAGCAACGGGAACCGGATGGGAATTTTCCCACCGTCGCCTACCCTAACCCCGAAGAAGCGGCGGCCCTTACCATGGCCCTTGAGTTGGGAAAAAAGGTTAAGGCCGATGTGGTTATGGCCACAGATCCTGATGCAGACCGGCTTGGCATAGCGGTTCCCGACAAAAATGGGAGTTTTGTACTGGTAACAGGAAACCAATTAGGTACCCTGTTAGCAGATTATATTTTCCTCTCCCTAAAAGAATTGGGGAAAATGCCGCCCAAACCTGCCATGATCAATTCTATCGTGACCACGGGAATGCAAAAACGGGTGGCCGAAAGTTACGGCGCCGTTTGCTTTGAATGTCTTACCGGTTTTAAATGGATTGCCGATATCTGGCGCAAAACCGAAACCGATGGCCAGGGATACACCGTGGTTTTTGGAACCGAAGAAAGTTACGGATACCTTATCGAGCCAGAGGTCCGGGATAAAGATGGGGTTTCCGCTGCGGCCCTTACGGCGGAGATGACCCTCTACTGGCGCAGCAAAGGGAAAAGCCTGCTGGATCGTCTCCAGGAACTCTACAGGGAACACGGCTACTGGCAAGAAATCGGAATCTCCAAATACTTTGAAGGCCCCCAGGGACCTGCAATCATGGCAGGAATCATGGCAGAGTATCGAAAGAATCCGCCCCAAACCCTGGGAGGAATACGGGTGAGTAAAGTTCGGGATATTCAGGAATCGGTATGGAAATACCCGGATCAACCGGGGAAAACCGACCCTGTGGACTTACCCAAAAGTAATGTGCTTCAGTTTTTCCTGGAAGATGGGACTATCGTCAGTGCCAGACCCAGTGGTACCGAACCCAAAATAAAATTTTACGCCAGCTGCTGCGCTCCCGTGGAAAATGGAAATCTTGAAGCCGCTCGGGTGACGGTTACAACTAAACTAGCGGCTATCGAAGCAGATATCCGAAAAGTGATAGGTAATTAGTGGGCACCTACGATTGGCTCAAAGGGCAGCTTTTTGCTTCCCCAGAACTAACGAAAGCTGGGGAGGCTTTTTCCCCCTCACTGGACCAGACGCAGGGCCGGTGGAAGCAAGTCTGTATCGCCTTCGATACCGAAACCACCGGATTAGACCCAAAGCAAGATCGGATCGTAGAAATCGGGGCCGTAAAATTTGATGAACGGGGAATTATCTCCCGCTTTTCCACATTGATCTACCCGGGCATTCCCATGCCCGAAGAAGCAGGCAAGGTCAACGGCATCACCGATGCCATGCTGGAAGGGAAACCCACGGCAGTAGAAGTATTGCCTGATTTTCTTCGTTTTATCGAAGGGGGTATTCTGGTAGCCCACAATGCTCCCTTCGATGTTTCCTTCATTCAAGGGGAATTAGAACGAATTGCCCAGGAAGCGCAACGTCAAAGATCATCGCAGGAAGAGCTCTTATTCTCACCGGAAGAGAAAAACACCCCTTCTCCCGCAGACTTTTCCTCTGATGCTCCCAAAAGATCCCTGTGGCATCCCCCTTACACAGTGCTCCCCCATGCCATTGTAGATACCCGGATCCTTGCAAAGGAGCTTTTTCCCAACCAGAGTCGCTATAACCTCCAGGAACTCGCGGCCAGTCTTGGCCTGGTAGCAAAAGAGGCCCATCGGGCCGAAGACGACGCCCGCCTCTGCATGGAACTCTTTCTTATCTGCCTCAAACGACTGTAAAGAGCGGACGAAGACTATACCCGTTCAACAAAATCGTTTAACTGTTTAAGGTTACGGAGCTTCATAATAGCCTTTTCCTGGATCTGTCGTACCCGTTCTCGGGTTATGCCTAAAATTTTTCCCGTTTCTTCAAGGGTAAGGGGCCCTTCCCCGGTAAGGCCAAAACGAAGTTTTATAATCTTTACTTCCCGCTCCGAAAGATGGGACAGCACCCCCTCCAGGGTTTCCTGCAAGGCCATGGAAAATACCGTATCAAAGGGATCCTCATTGGTTTCATCTTTGATAAGATCAGAGAGGCGGGTAATGTTTTCGTCATCCACGGTGGTATCCAAACTGGTAGTTTCCTGAGAAAGGGCCATGATTTCCTTTACCTTATGGGACGACACCCCCATATACTCGGAAAGTTCCGTTTCGCTGGGATCTCTCCCAAGGTCCTGGGTTAATTGTTTTGCCACATAAAAGCACTTCTTGATCGTATTCAGCATGTGGATAGGGATGCGGATCACCCGTCCCTTGTCGGCAAGACTCTTAATAATAGCCTGTCGGATCCACCAGGTTCCATAGGTAGAAAAACGACAGCCCCGGGTATAATCAAAGCGCTCCACCGCCTCTATAAGACCTATATTGCCTTCATCAATAAGATCGAGAAGAGAAAGCCCTCGGTGCTGATAATTCTTGGCGATAGAAACCACCAGCCGTAGGTTTGAATTTATCATCTTGTTTTTATAAGACCGTAAGGAAGCTTCTAGAGTAGCCCGTTCTTTTCGGTAGGCTTCATTCTGAGGATCCCCTGCATACTGGCGATCTAGGTCTTCTATCTTTTTTCGCAGGGTAACAATTTTTTCCCCTATCATCTGCTCATCCTGCATAGAAAGCAGGGGATAACGGGAAATTTGTTTTAGGTACATGGCCAGGGGATCCGCTTCCTTTATGGTCTTGTTCTTTTTTTGATTTCCATGTAAAGAATTAGCTATTTTTTTCTTTGTTGTCTTTTTAACCTCAAACCGTTCTGTCCCCATCCGATGGGTTCGTAGTTGTTCCGCGTCCATGCTCATAGTACTACAAATATAGCACTTCAAATTAAGAATTCAAATTATTTTTACGTGTTTTACAAAAAATTCATCATTTGTTTAAACAGATTTAAGATAAGGCCTCTCTTCCATTTTTTTCTATAATTTAAAATGGGGGGGGAAAAAACCCCCTCCTTTTAAAACAAAGTTTTTCACAAGAATGGATTTATCAGCCCTGGATCAACAAAAAGGGCTACCCTTCGGGGTAGCCCTTACTTCTCCTATAAAAAGCACCCTTTTCCCGGGCTTTTATTATTGCTGAGGCTCCTGTTCAATTTCTGCCAAGATGGAAAGTTCCGTATCCTTATCAAAGTAGTGGGCCTTTTCCATATGGGGAACAAAGTTCACCTGATCTCCTACATGGAAGGTATGATGGGGCTCGGTGCGAGCTACGAGGGGCTGGGTCTTAGTGGTAAGCCAGAGATGAATATCCGCCCCCAGGGGTTCTACCACCGTTATTTTAACGGGGATATTGTTAGATGCTGCTGGGCTTTCCACGTAGGTAAGATCCTCCGGGCGGATCCCAAAGAATATTTCTTTACCCACATATTTTTTAAGATACTTCACGTGCTCGTCCATCGGCTTTACTTCGAAAGACCCTTCATCAAGGATAATCGAACCATTCTTTTCCAGCACCTTCACACTGAGGAAGTTCATAGGAGGCGAACCAATGAACCCCGCAACAAACTTGTTAATAGGATGGTTATAGAGATAGAGGGGGGACCCAATCTGCTGGATCTTTCCATCCTTCATAACCACAATCTTGCTTGCCATGGTCATGGCTTCTACCTGGTCGTGGGTAACGTAAATCATTGTGGCATTCAGACGAAGGTGCAGATCCGAAAGCTCAGCCCGCATCTGTACCCGGAGCTTAGCATCCAGGTTAGAAAGGGGCTCATCAAAAAGGAAGACCTTCGGGTTCCGAACGATAGCCCGTCCTACCGCCACACGTTGCCGTTGACCACCAGAAAGGGCCTTCGGTTTCCGATCCAGGAACTTTTCGATGTCCAGGATTCGAGCCGCTTCATGGACCCGCCGATCGATTTCGGCCTTATCCACCTTCTTAATCCGTAAACCAAATGCCATGTTATCATACACGGTCATGTGGGGATACAGGGCGTAGTTCTGGAATACCATGGCAATATTCCGATCCTTGGGGGGTACATCGTTCATCAGTTCCCCATCGATGTACAGTTCCCCTTCGGTAATATCTTCCAACCCTGCAATCATCCGGAGTGTCGTTGATTTACCGCATCCCGAGGGACCAACAAAGACCACAAATTCTTTGTCGTTTACCGTGATGTTCGCATTGTCTACGGCGCGGACATTGCCTTCGTAGACCTTGCTTACACCCTTAAGCTCTACCTTAGCCATAAAACCTCCCCTATAGGGTTATCTTATTAGAGTCTGGAAAGCCCCAGACATTACTAGTGTAAGGGTGAATTCTGGATTTGTCAACCAATACCCACAAGATGGGCAAACTGAATCACCAGAGGATCTAACAATACCAGCCCCACTACTACCAGGAGGGCCGGTAAAAAGTTAGCGGTCTTTATGGTCTTAAGAGAAAGCAAGTTAAGCCCTATCATCATCACCATGGCGCCACCCACTCCACTTAACTCCGAAAGCATGAGGGAACTCACAAAGGGTTTCACCGAGCCTGCAAGTAAGGTAAGAAGGCCCTGGTATACCAGGATTGGCAAGGCCGAAAAGGCAACGCCAATTCCCAGAGCGGCCGTCATTAGGATAGCCATGAAACCATCCATGACGGACTTGGTAAGGATAAGGGTATAATCTCCCTCGGTACCGGCCTTAAAAGAGCCTACCAGGGCCATAGCCCCCACACAAAAAAGGACGGAGGCATTTAAAAAGGCATGTCCAAAATCTTTGCTTCCCTCTGGTGGGGCCGCATCAGAAGAGGATACCCCATTTTTAGAACGATGGCGTTTCAATGTCCATTTTTCAAGGTGTTGCCCTAATCGGAGAATGGCCCCATCCACGTCCCAGGCAGTTCCAAGCAGGCCACCGATAATCAGCGAGAGGGCAAGGTATACGATCCGCTGACTGGGAAGGGCCATAGAAAGGCCTATTACGAGGGTAATAATACCAATGCCATCGAACACCACCCGTTTATAGGATTCAGAAATCCGTTGTCCTATAAGAAGTCCCAACAGGGCTCCCACCAATACCGCTACACAGTTCACAATGGTCGCAAACATAGGCATCCTCCTGCAAAAAATGGCTTTTCCCTCTTACACGCTCGCCCTCTTTGCTCTGGGACCGCAGTTCCAGTCGCCTCTGTGGGTTACGGGAATACCTTTTTAATAGCGCTCGGCCGCGAATTGGACCCATCCACCGGCCTTGACCAGGGCCCGTTCAAAATCGCTCAGGGTAAAACTAACTTCTTTTGAAACACCCTCAGAAAGAAAGGTAAGACGGCCCTGTTCTATATCAACCTTCAGGGTGGTAGGTTTGCCATAAAAGGTTTTAAAAAGGTCCTCAATAGTACTGGCAGGAAGTTCGATGGCCAGCAGCCCACAATTGTACATGTTCTGACGGAAAATACGGGCAAAACTTTCGGCCACCACCACGTTAATGCCGTTTACCTCAAGGGCCCAGGGGGCATGTTCACGGCTACTCCCGCATCCAAAATTGGCCCGGGTAAGGATAGCCGCTTTTCCCGGCACATCGGTTTTTGGATTAAAATCGGGCAGTTTAAGATCCTCAAGGCAATAGGGCTTCAGGGCCTCTTTGGAAATTTCGGTGAGGTACTTGGCGGGAATAATCTCATCCGTATTGATATCGCTTCTATTTAAAAACAACAGGGGACCACCAAATTGTTTCATGGTTAACTCCTTCCCATACTCTTCAATATCTACTAACGCTAAAAACCAGGATGCTCTGTTCTTTTTACACCTTAGACGTTATACCCAGCGCTTCTGGAGTGGTAATATACCCCGCAATCGCCGTGGCCGCCGCATTGGCAGGACTCATGAGATGCACCATGCCTCCCTTTCCCATGCGGCCATAAAAATTCCGATTGGTGGTAGAAGCGCAAACCTCTCCTTCTGCGAGAACCCCGTTAGACATTCCCAGACAGGCCCCGCAGGTAGGATTGGTGACACAGAATCCCGCATCCATAAAAATCTGGATGATCCCCTCCTGCAAGGCCTGGGCATACACCGCCGGAGTTGCGGGAGACACAATTCCCCGCACGGTATCCGCTATCTTTCGCCCCTTAAGGACCCGGGCGGCCTCCCGAAGATCTTCGATACGGCCATTAGTACAGGACCCAATATATACTTGATCAACCCAAATCTTTTCCATCTTTTCGATTGGCACCACCTGGTCGGGCTTATATCCCACAGTAGAAAGGGGTCGAATCGTAGAACAATCGATATCTATAACCGACTCATAGGAAGCATCGGGATCGGACCACCACTTTTTAAAGTCCTCCAGGGCCTCTTCTTTCGTACCATAGCGGGCCTCTCCTTCGGGACCGATAAATGGCCAGAGGTACTCTACGGTAGTCATATCGGGCATGCAGATACCGCTTGTGGCCCCCGCCTCCACCGCCATATTACAGAGGGTCATCCGGCCTTCCATGCTCAGGGCATCTACAACCGGCCCCCCAAACTCCATTACCCGATCGGTGGCCCCCGCCACACCAATGGTAGCAATTACCGTTAAAATCACGTCCTTGGCGCTTACATCGGGGGCAAGCTTCCCATTCAAATTGATGCGCATGGTCCGGGGAGGTTTAAAGGCGCAAACCCCTTTTAAAATACCTACTTCCAGGTCGGTAGTCCCAACGCCCGCCGCAAAGGCCCCAAAGGCCCCGTGGGTACAGGTATGGCTATCTCCCATGATAATGGTGTATCCAGGACGAACAAAGCCCTTTTCGGGGAAAAGGGCATGGCAGACCCCATTACGGCCCACATCAAAAAAGTCCTTAATACCATGGCGGCGGGCCCAGTCCCGGAGAATCTTGCCCTGTAAGGCGGTTTTTGAATCCTTCGCCGGCGTCACATGATCAATCACCGCCTTTATCCGAGTAGGATCAAACACCCGATCCATGCCCCGGCTTACTAAATCATTAATGGCTACCGGTGTGGTAATCTCATGGCAGAACACCATATCCAGACGAAGCACCCAGGCTTCCCCAAAGGGCTTATCAATCAAATGGGTATCGAATATCTTTTCAACCAGCGTTTTTGGTTGTCCGCTCATTGGCTACGCTCCTATTTCTCCTTTCGGAGGAGTGATAATCCAGAGAACCCGTAAAACACCGGTTCCCACATTGGCAAGTACATGGGGAGCTTCGGATCGAAAACTCGCCGAATCCCCTGCTTCAAGATGGTACACCTTGTTCCCAATGGTCAAATCCGCGGAGCCTTCGAGAATAATGCCCAATTCGAAGCCCCGGTGACCATACTCTTTAGAACCCGTCTTAGCCCCTTCTTCCAGGGTAATACAGTAGGCCTCAATCCCATCCATCCCCTGAGAAGCCCCTTCAAGTTGGGCAAGCCGTTCATAGCGTACCCCCCCGGGTCGGGTAAAGATGGCCCGCTCGTTACTCCGTACCACATGGACCGCCCGTTCTCGACGGAAATCGGAAAACAGGTATTCCAGGTCGATATCGAGGGCATCCACCAGGGCAAGGAGGGTATCAATGGCAGGAGAAACTCGGTTCCGTTCAATCTGGGAAACCAGGCTCTCGCTCACCCCCGCCCGATCGGCCACATCCTTAAGCGTCATGGATCGCCGCTCCCGGACAGCCCGAATTTTTTCTCCAAAGTGATACCGCATAAGCCCCTTCTTTATATCTACTAAAACATCTAAAGTATAGATAAAGAACTATATCTTGTCAATCTCCTGCTTCTTTTTTTAAAACCCCTGGAGCGGGGTCCTGGTAGAAGACCCGAGAACTTGAGGTAAGAATAGACCAGGTTTTAAAATGGGCGCCGTGGAGATACATACAAAAGCCCCCCATCCCCCAAAGAGGCAAGGGACTTCTTTCTCTTCACGAACAAAGGCAAACGAGTCCCTCCACGTAAGCGCCCCTTCTGGCATTCTCAGTTCCTTTTTGTCAAAGAAACGAGGGGGCGTATCTAGTCTCGCAAGGGGGTATTGCTGACCATGCTCATTCCCACTCTATGGTGGCGGGGGGTTTCGAAGAAATATCGTAGGTTACCCGCCCCACCGCCGGAACGGTGTTGGTAATAAGGGTAGAAATCTCCAGCAGATCCTTCATCGGGAAGGGGAAGACATCGGCGGTCATGCCGTCTTCGCTGGTGATAGCCCTGAGGGCCACCACATAGCCATACTTACGCACATCCCCCGCCACCCCTACGGATCGAATGGGAAGTAACACCGCAAAGGCCTGCCAGATGGCATCGTAGAGTCCCCGTTTTTTAAGTTCCTCTATGTAGATGGCGTCCACTTCTCGGAGAATATCGCATTTTTCGCGGGTCACTTCCCCCAGAATTCGGACCGCCAGGCCCGGTCCCGGGAAAGGATGACGCCGCACCACAT
Source organism: Treponema sp. J25 (assembly GCF_004343725.1). Lineage (NCBI taxonomy): Bacteria > Pseudomonadati > Spirochaetota > Spirochaetia > Treponematales > Treponemataceae > Treponema > Treponema sp. J25. The sequence continues at coordinate 95,835 of NZ_PTQW01000003.1, read as the reverse complement.
CTTCACTTACCCCTAAGAGACGCCCCAGGGCCCGTACTTCGTCCTTATACAGGCGATCCAGGGGTTCGATGATTTTACCGGCCGCCCGTTTTGCCTCCACCAGGGGGCTACGCACATTGTGATGGCTTTTTATGACATGGGCCTTTTTCCCTACCCCCTTACCGCTTTCGATAAGATCGGTGTACAAGGTCCCCTGGGCAAGAAAATAGGTATCCGGCAGTTTTAACCGGGCCACCTCCCGTTCCTGGATCGATATAAACAAATCACCAATGGTCCGGCGCTTTTCTTCGGGATCCGTGAGCCCCTCCAGGGCAGAAAGGAATTCATCCTCACAATGAATGATATGAAGGTGCTGCGCCCCAAGGCGTTCCAGATTGGACCGAACCACGGTGGTCTCGTTCTTGCGCATGAGTCCCGTGTCCAAGTACATCAGGTGAACCTGGCCAGGATCCAGGGTTTTTAACAGGAGGGCCCCCGCAACGGTAGAATCGACCCCGCCAGAGATAAGGAGGAGCACCGGTTCTTTCCCGACCCGGCGGGCCAGGTTCTGCCGCACCTCTTCCACATACTGGGCCATGGACCACTGGGGTTTTGCCCCACAGACCTCGAGGGCAAAGGAACGCAATAGTTCAAAGCCCTTTTCACAGTGGGTAACTTCCGGATGGAACTGAAACCCAAACCAGGGGTTTTGCCCATGGGCCACAATGGCGGGGAACCCATGACTACTGGTGGCAAGCTCCACAAAACCCGGGGCAAGGCTCGAAAGGGAGTCTCCATGGCTCATCCAGGCGGTGAAGGTGCCGGATTCTATAAGGGGAGAAAGAAGCGCCCGGGCGGCCGGGTGAACAGCGGACCAGTCAAGATTGGATGCCAGGGTTACCCGCACCGCCCCGTATTCTCGTTCTGGAAGGGCCTCTACCCGGCCGCCCAAGTCGGCGGTCATCCGCTGAAGCCCATAACAAATACCCAGCAAGGGGAACCCCAGGGAGTAAAGCCGGGGATCGGGACGGGGAGCATCTTTTTCGTACACCGAAAAGGGGCTTCCCGAAAGGATGATACCCCGGCACTCATGCAACAGTTCTTCCGTCAAGGGGCTATCGCCGGGGTAAATTTCGGTATACACCCCCCACTCCCGAATACGTCGCCCAATGAGCTGGGTTGTTTGACTTCCAAAATCAAGGATAACTATTTTGTCCACGGACTCGTCCTGATAATGGTTTCTTCCCGTTCGTACCCCACCGAAACGATGCTGACAGGGGTTTCACAATATCGTTCGATAAATTCGATATATTCCCGAGCCTGGGCAGGAAGTTCCCGATAGGTTCGCACCGATTTCAGGGATTTTTTCCAGCCCGGGAAACTCCGGAGGATAGGCTTGGCCATACTGAGGGCCTCGATAGAGGCGGGGAAATCTTCCACCACTTTTTCTCCTATCCGATAGGCCACGCAGGCCTTTATTTCTTCCATGGTGTCGTACACATCCAGGTGAGTCATGATAAGGGAATCGATGGAATTGGTGCGGCAGGCATACCGGAGGGCCACCAGGTCCAGATAACCGCACCGACGGGGTCGGCCGGTGGTAACCCCGTATTCCCGGCCCGTTTCACGAACAAAACGTTCCAGTTCCCCTTCCGATTGAGGATCGAATTCGCTCGGGAAGGGACCATTTCCTACCCGGGTAGAATAGGCCTTAAAGACCCCCAGTACCTTATCGAGAGCACGAGGACCAACGCACCCCCCAATGGCGGCCCCCGCCGCACAGGACATCCCGCTCGAAACATAGGGATAGGTTCCCAGGTCAAGGTCTAAGAGGGTTCCCTGGGCACCTTCAAAGAGGATCTGGGCGTTTTTATGGGAGGCCAAAAACGAAGGAAGATCGATGGCCATCGCTTTAAGGGCATCCACATAGGGGGCAAGGAACTTCCGATCTTCCTCTTCAAGTTCATCCATCTTCTCTTTCCAATCCAGATCGGCGATGCGGATACCATCCCGTTCGGCCTTCATGGCATAGGTGATACCGATTCCCCGTCCCGTGGTACCAATCGGCTTTTTTCTGGCCTTATCCCGTTGTTTATCAATTTCGATGTACCGGGGCAACACCAGGTGGGCCCGATCGGAAATGAACACCCGCCCCGACGTATCGATGCCCCGGCTCTTGAGCATCTCCAGTTCTGCAAAGAGTGCCGTAGGGTCGATGACCATCCCTGCTCCCAGGATAACAATTTTGTCAGGATACAGGATTCCCGAAGGAATAAGGTGCAGCGCATACTGTTCGGTTCCTATAACGATGGTATGCCCCGCATTTGCCCCACCTGAATAACGGATAATAATCTGGGCTTCCCGGGCAAGATAATCGACCATTTTGCCCTTTCCTTCATCACCCCATTGGGCTCCGATGACCACGACGTTCATGGCTACTCCTTACAGAGGTATGGTTCCCGGTTATTACAAACCGGGGACACAAACCAACGGTCCTTACACCTGGGCTCCTGCCGGTCTATACCGGCCTGTGAAATAGGGCTGAGGTGCAGGAACGTGGGTTTATAACCGGGTATAGTTGGGGGCCTCTTGGGTGATGGTAACATCGTGGGCATGACTTTCCCGGAGGCCCGCGGCGGTGATCTTAACGAATTTCTTGTATTTCTTCAACTCTTCTATTGAGGCACAGCCGCAGTACCCCATCCCTTTCTTAAGACCCGCCACAAGCTGATGCAGGAAATTCCGCAGTTCCCCCTTGTAGGGAACCCGGCCTTCGATGCCCTCCGGAACAGGGGTTTCATCTTTTCCGATTTGGTATCGATCGCCAGAACCATCCTGAATGGCCCCCAGGCTTCCCATACCCCGGTATTCCTTATAAATCCGGCCATCATAGATGATTTCCCGGCCCGGGGCCTCCTTAAGGCCCGCAAAGAGGTTTCCAATCATCACCACCGACGCCCCCGCCGCAATAGCTTTGGTGATATCCCCTGAAAATTTGATACCTCCGTCTGCGATAATAGGAATGTTGTAGGGCGTCGCTTCCTCGGCACATTCCCACACCGCCGTAAACTGGGGCACCCCTACGCCAGCCACAATTCGGGTGGTACAGATAGAGCCGGGTCCGATGCCTACCTTAACCGCATCGGCCCCTGCTTCGATAAGGTGGCGGGTCCCTTCCCGGGTTGCTACGTTGCCCCCAATGACAGGAAGCTGGTACTTTTCTTTTATGGCCCGGATAGCTTCCAGTACTGACCGAGAATCGCCGTGGGCCGTATCCAGGACGACAAAGTCAACCCGGGCAGCCTTAAGCAGGGGAAGCCGTACATCGTAATCCTGGGGAGACACGGCGGCACCCACCACCAGGCGTCCGTACTTATCCAGAGCAGCCCGGGGATAACGCTCATGTTTTTCCATATCCTTTACCGTGATAAGACCGGTAAGCTTCCCATCCTTATCGACAACTGGTAATTTTTCGATCCGGTGTTTATCAAATTTTTCCCGGGCACTGGCTACCGAAGGAGAGCCCTCTTCCAGCACAGGGTTTTTTGTCATTACCTGTTCCACAAGAAGCGATTCATCCCGACAAAACCGCAGGTCCCGTCCGGTGATAATGCCGACCAGACGCCCCTCCCGATCCAGCACAGGCATCCCTGAAACCCGCCGCTCGTCCATCAATCGCTTTACATCCCGGACACTGGTGCCCACCTCCACGGTGACGGGATCATCGATAATCCAATTGAGGAAGCGCTTCACGTTGGCCACCTGTTGCGCCTGGACCTCCGGTTTCAGGTTCCGGTGGATGACTCCCGTCCCCCCTTCCAGGGCGATTGCAATGGCCAGCCGTTCCTCCGTAACCGTATCCATGGCGGCGGACATGATGGGCACATTCAGGGTAATATCCGCACAGAGACGAGTACGAACATCACACTCCCGGGGAAGTACCTCCGAATATCCCGGGACTAATAACACATCATCATATGAATAGGCTTCCTGAAACATAGATTCCTTCCTCCTCTTAGAGCGATTCCATAAGGGACCGATACTTCTGGGCGAGGGTCTTCGCCTTACGGGAGGCAAGACCACAATAGCGTTCCGGCTGTTCAAAGAAAGCGAGCACCTCCGCATCGGAAGCGACGAGACCCAGATCCTTCATTTTTTCTCCTATCCGGCGAAGCACCTCGGGGTGCTCTGCCAGGGCCTGGGCAAAGCTCAGCCCCTGTTCCTCGGCCTGCAACGTGATTTTCCGGATTACCTCGTGGGCATCGGAAACGCCACTTTCCGCAAGCAGAATGTAAGCTGGCTCTGCAAGAACGCCACCGACAATTGCTCCTTTGCGGCCCCATTCACTTTCCGCGCTGGCCCCAAGAGCCGCCCCCCCTCGCAGGTTATACAGGAGCCGCTCCCGATCCACGCCGAGGCCTTGAATTACCGTCGTCATCCGGTGTATGGCCTGACAGAACCCCGCAATATAGTCGGCGATAAAGCGCTGGCTCGCAGAGTTCGTGAGATCCCGCTGGTGTTCGCTGATCTGATCCATAAAGAAGGTAAGCACCCGGGGACAGAAGGCTTTCCATAAACTTTTTACATGTTCCGAGTTCCAGGGATTCCGTTTTTGGGGCATCGTACTAGAACCAACCTGGGTACCCGCAAAATTCTCCCGCAACTCTCCGATTTCGCTTCGCTGCAGGTGCCGAACATCATCCGCCAGATTCGCAATAATCCCAAAGGCCACATTGAATTCCAGAAGCAGCCGCAACAGGTATTCAGGTTCCACCAGTTGAGTGGAATGCTCTGAGGGTTCAAGGCCTAACTCCGCAAGGTAACGTCGCTCCAGTTCTTCCGGATCCCGAACGATCATACTCGTGGCGTTGTAGGCGCCGACGGCTCCGGCAAGTTTTCCCTTAAGATCCCCGACCCGTTTTTTTATTTCCAGAATTGATTTTCCAAGCCGGGAGACATACTCGGCCATGGCAAAGCCTAGGGTAATTGGCACCGCATGTTGGCCATGGGTTCGACCGACCTGGGGAGTCTCGGCTTCCCGTTCAGCGAGTTCACAAAGGGCAAGCTCCAACTTTGCCAGTAAGGGGAGCACCACTTCCTGGGTTACCCCCTTAATTCGATACGCCAGGGCCGTGTCAAGGATATCCACACTGGTAGCCCCCAGGTGTACCAGGGGAGCCACCTCCGAGGGCACCTCCCGTTTTAATACGTTCACCAGGGCTCGAATGTTATGGTGGGTGATTTCCTCTTCCTGGTATACCGCTTCTGGATCTACCTCTTTTCCGGCTTTTTCCAAAGCAGAGAGAAGTTCCGCCGTGGCCTGTCCCCGGACGGAAAGATGGGCCTTGATCAAAGCCAGTTCTGCCTTTACGCAGGCCTGGATAGAGGCTTCTTCCGAAAGCCAGGGAACGAGCTTTTCAAAAACATCCTGTTCAGAAATGGAATACCGATGATCGATGGGTGAAAGGTTTCTAAAAATATTGCGTGCGTCCATGCGAAAGCATGGCATATTTTGCAGTTCTTTGTCAAAGGGGTACCAAAAACAACCCTATTCTCGTTTAAATAGGCCCTGTACCATCGCAAGCCCCCCCATGCCCCAGCACACCATCCAGGAACGAAGACCTTCCAGAGGATAGCGCTCGGTCTGTCCCGTTTTTTCCTGGGATTGGGAAACAAGATCGGCGGGATTTGAAACTTCTCCTTTGGTGACATGAGAAGGGTAGAATAAGGGACCAGCCATTCCTCGCTGCCAGGGTAGCGGAGCGCCATAATACAGGATACGGAGATTCACCCACTGGGCAGTGCCCATAATTTCTACCCGGTAAGCCCGAAGTTCGAGTTTTTCCGACGTTTCTTCCGGCCCCTCGTAGGGAATAAGGGCCTCTTCGCTCTCATCTGCTTCCAGGGGTTCCAGTTCTTCCTGCCCAATTTTCTCTTTTTGAGGAAGGTTAGCTTTCTTTTCTTCGTTTGAAGAGGCCGTTGTCTCCTGCAATATACGGTTCACCATATGGGTTGCAAAGGCCTGTAGAGGGATGGTTATTTTTTTCAGGTTCTGCTCCTTTGCAATCTGGAAAATAAAATTCTCTACTCCCTTTATGCTTTCCCTTTCCCAAGAGAATTCCCGGGAAGAACGGAAACTATGAAAAGATTCATCCGGTTCAAGGGCCACCGCCACGAGGGTCACATCATCCTTAAACCCCTCGTTGGACGCAAAGAACATCGCCGTATTCAGGATGCGGCGCACCATTTCCCGGGGGTCAAGAAACGCATTCTGTTGCACAATATCCGCAAGGCGCTGTTCTCCGAAACTCTGATGCCGCTCATTACTTGCCTCGCTTACCCCATCAGAATAAAAAAGAATCCGGTCTCCCGGTAAAAACGGCACAACAAAGGGCCAATAGGTCTGCTCAGGGGTAAACCCAATCGGCAGGTTAAGGCCCTGAACAAACCAACAGGTTGCAAGTGCCCTGTCGTAATGAATAAAAGGAGTATGTCCACAGTCTACAAATTCTAAAAGGTGGGTGCTGCTATCAAAACGAATAAATTGAAAGGTGGCAAAGCTATCCAAATCCATCAATTGATCGACTAAAGCCCGATGAACCGCCTCTACCAGGGCCGCCGGTTCGGGAAGCTTAGTGGGGTTTGCCACGATAAGCTGCAAGGCGTTCCTCAAGAACGCCCCTTTTAAGGCAGCCCCCACCAGTGCAGCGGGAATACCCTTTCCCATCACATCCCCAATCAAAAGATCCAGTTTTCGGGAACTGTAAGGGATAATTCCATAAAAATCCCCGTCCACCGCATTGGAGGCTACGGTAATCGCTTCCAGCCGAATGTCCTTAACCTGAAAATCCTTTTCAATGCTATCGATAAGGAGGGAACGCTGAATGCGGGCAGCCACCTCCACCTCCGCATCCCGTAAAGAAACCAGGGCCCGCTCCCGTTCTTTTTGTGCCCGTAAGGCCTCTTCCAGGGTAAGGCGCTTTTTTTGTCCCTGGAAACGGGTAAGCGCCCCCATACCCACCGACCCCACAAGAGAAAAAAGCGAAGTAACTCGAAAGGCCCCGCCGACAAAGGCGCCGCTCATCTCAGCCACCGCACAGAGGGCAGGAAGCGTCGCCGCAAAGAGCGGCCGGGGCGAAGCTTCGCAGGGACTTACCACAAGGGGGGCAAGTACAAGGAGGGCCCACACGGCGGGCACTTCCTGTTTAAGAACGATGGATTCTATGAAAAACAAAAAAGAGAGCGCCACCCACCCCCCAAGAGAAGTAAGGGAGAGTATGTTGACGGAATTCTTTGGAGAACATCCCGGCTTCTTTTGGCTGGGCCAGAAGGTTGCCCTCAGGACTACCAAAAAAGAAATAAGGGCCAACATCAGAAAAGCAAAAGAAAACTCAGGCTGCCCATAGCCGGTACTGTATCCTATGAGGCTCCGCAGAATCGCGAAGGTCCCTACTACTATCCAGTCAAGCATACCCTCTCCTCGTTATGCCCTTGGGGCATTTTTGGTTTTACTGTTGCCGTACCGTAAAACCAAAGGTGGGTTCTAGAACATAGGTCCGTCCTGCCTCCACCGTGAGGGTGGTTTCAAAGGTAATCACCCCCGTCACGAGGGTCACCTTGCGGGTCCCCGCCACCACCTGGACGGTAAGATCCCGCTGTTTTACCCCATCCACATACAGATCAATAAGGGAGAGGGGATTCTTATGATCCCGCACCAGGTAGGGGGCAGGGATGCTTACCCGGATGGTTCCCATCATGGGGATGAGAGAAACCACCAGGTTCTGAGGACCGGATACAACAATTCCTGCCGTATAGTCCTGATATCCCGGTGCACTCACCTTAAGATTATAGCTCCCATAGGGAAGTTCCGTTGTAAAGGGCGTAACCCCTGCGCGAACCCCATTAAGGAACACCTCGGCGCCATTCACGTTGGCACTAATGGTAATCCGACCACTTAAGGGCTTCAGGTTAGCCGTTACCACCGTATTCCCCGAAACCTGTATGTTGGCCTGGTACACCTCATATCCATTGGCGGTAACCTGAATCTGATAGGTACCCGCCTCTACGTTTGCCTGGACAGGGGCGCTTCCCAGATTACTTCCGTTTACCGAAACCTGGGCACCCGCTACGTTAGACTGTATCGACAAGGTGTATAGGGGTTTAATCGGTTGGGGAGCCGTTTGGGGAGGCGGCAAGGTCTGAGGAGCCCCGAGGGGAGCCTGTACCACCAGCCCTGTGGCAGGGACGGTAATCCGCTGGCGGAATTCGGGGAGCCCCGATTTTCGGACCACTAGTTCATAGATCCCCGGCGCCACCCGGATGGTAAGCCGGGGATTGGCCATTCCATAGAGTTTTCCATTCAAAATGACCTGGGCAGGGCCTTCGCTTGCCTCGATAGTTAGATTGACCATGGCCTGGGCAAAAAGGCTTGCCGCAAGGATTGTTACCAGAGAAAAAACAAGAAGCCTTTGAACATTCTTCATACATACCTCGCCAATTAAAAAGATTTCTTTCCTTGTACGCCTGAGACAGCTTACCTTCAAAGTATATAAGGAGAAAAAACATTTTTCAATAAAAATGGCGAGAGAAAACAACTTTGTAAAAACTGTAAAAGCCCCTCTTGTTTTTTTATCCCCTGCGCTATATTTGAGAACGGATCTAGATTCCTTATTCATCAAGGAACCTTATTATGGAGGAATGAACCATGAAAAAGACCATTCTTATAATGACGATCCTTACCTTGGTAACAGGGGGGCTCTTTGCGGAAATTACCTTTGGGTTAAGCGGAGTCCAGTACTACCAGAAGGACGCCAGCGGAAACTGGCCCAGCCTGAAACAGGTGTTTGAGGATTTTAACAATGGCCAGGGAGTGTTCTTTGGCGCCTTTGCGGAAATCCTGGGTAAAAACTGGGGATTGGGATTAAGCTTTAATTATCAGCCCCCAGCTACCTATGATAATTATGACAATTATAGCGGCACGTACGAGGATCACCTGTTTGACCTCTACACCTACGATGTATGTTTGTACCTTTCTTACCATTTCCTCGGAGGAGCCGCATTCCTTGATCCTTTTGTAGAAGGTGGAATAGGGATGGTAGCCTATGACTACTACTACAAGAATCAACTTAATAGTTATTCAGCCCTAGATCCTTATATCGATGATGACGATCCCCTTATGGCCTCGGCCTATCTTACCATGGGAGCAGGATTGGGTGTGAATATTAAACCAGTAGGGTTCTTTATCAAGTTCAACTTTGTGCGGCCCAGCTTTAGTCAGCTCAAAGGGAAATATGATGCTAATTACTATGACTCCTTAAAAGCAGGCCAAGAATACCTCATCCCCTCCATCGACGACATCCTCATGCCCCTGCGCTGGACCATCGGGGCAAAGCTTATCCTGTTCTAATTCCTAAAAAGCAAAAGGGCCCCTAGGTTTCCGTCTTTAGCACATATTGGCGAATAAAGCGGGCGGGGCCTTCTTCATCACAGGAAGGCACCACCTGGCAGGCCCGCTCTTTAAGGCGGGGATCCGCATTTTCGGGGGCCACAAGGCAGGCGGCCACATCGAGGAGGGGAAGGTCATTTTCGCCATCCCCAAAGGCGAGGGTTTGTTCTTTGGTAAGCCCCCGGAGTTCCAGGGCCCGGGCAAGGGCCTTCCCCTTTGAAACGGCGGGAGAAAGAATTTCAAGGTACGTATCATGGCTGCGGGTATGATAAACCGCGGGGCCATACCGTTCATCAAGAAAACATTCCACAAGCGAAAGCCGGTCGGGTGGAGCAATAACCATGGCCTTGATAACCCCGGGATAATAGCTTCCGTGAGGGGTGCCCCTATGCGGAGCAATAAAAAGGTGCTCGATATCAACTACCGTACCATGCACACCGGTCCGTTTTTCATACGCCCGTGCTTCCGATCGATCCCTCTCATAGTACAGCCGGTTATCAGGGGTATACACCTGAAAATGAAGGTTCTCTTTCCGAACAAGAGAAAGGCAGTCAAGAACCACCTCTTTTTCAAGAAGAGTGGTCTGTAACACCTCCCCTGCAGGAACATCTACCACACAGGCCCCATTATAAAAGACCATAGGGCCACTGGCGCCGATGGCTGCCCGGTAGGCTTCGGCCCCTTCAGGACTACGGCCGGTGCAAAAAATAAGCGTTATCCCCTTTTCAATACAAAGCCGTAGGGTCTCCTTCGTATAAATTCCTAATGAAGCATCGGTATGTAAAATGGTCCCATCCAGGTCCAGGGCCAGGGCCCGAATATTTTGCAACTGAAATGAAGACTGAAACAAATTCATAGAATATAAGAGTTTACCATTATAGCGGTGGTACACCTATGGCGCGCCACCGCTCATCTATCTAGCACACAACCCATCACCCGCATTCCCTCTCCCTTTGAAGAGGGAAGCCTGGTCGCAGATTTCCTACCTTATGAAGCAAAAGCGGATCTTTTTCCACACCGGTTTTGGTCAGCCCGTAGGCTAGCCCTTTACGGCAGTCCGCTCAAGCTCTGCCTGGGCTACCGCAAGAAGCGCAATCGGCACCGAATAGGAGGAACAGGACACATAGTCAAGCCCCGCTTCCATACAGAACCGCACATTGGCCGGGTTTGCCCCATGTTCACCACAAAGGCCACACACCAGGTCAGGCCGGGTCATCTTACCCCGCTCTACCGCGAGGGCCACCAGTTCCTTTACCCGGGGATCCAGGGTACTGAAGGGATTCCCTTCCAAAAGGTCGAACAGGGTATAATCGGGCATAAAGGAGGTAAAATCATCCCGGGAAATACCCAGCGTTGTCTGGGTAAGGTCGTTGGTGCCAAAACTAAAGAACTGGGCATACCGGGCAATCTCTCCTGCGCCGAGGGCGGCGGCGGGAAGTTCAATCATGGTACCAACCCGATAGGAAAGGGGTTTCAGTCCTCGCTGATTCCGCAGTTCTTCTTCAATTTCCACAATCCCGCGATAGTTTTTCCCTTCAATCTTTTTCCCAAAAATGATGAGCTTAACCTCCGAGGCGTTCATCACCACCGGCACCATGATTTCTGGCCGCACATCGATTTTTTCTTCCCGGAGTTTGTAGGCCGCCTCGAAGATGGCCCGCACCTGCATGGCGTAAATTTCTGGATAAGAGACGGCGATACGGCAGCCCCGGTGACCGAGCATGGGGTTAAATTCCGCAAGGGCTTCGATCCGGGCAAGGAGTTCCGACTTAGAGGGCTTCTTTCCCCGGGCTTTTTCGAGATATGCCATAAAGGCTTGAAGTTCCTCATCGTTATGGGGAAGGAATTCATGGAGCGGCGCATCCAGCAAGCGGATCGTTACCTCCTTACCGGCCATGGCTTTAAAGATGCCATAAAAATCATCCCGCTGCATGGGTTCCAATTTTTCAAGGGCCGCCGCCCGTTCTGCCGGTGTATCCGAGAGGATCATCTCCCGGAATACGTTGATCCGATCCTTATGGAAGAACATGTGCTCAGTCCGGCACAAACCAATCCCTTCGGCCCCAAAGGAAGAAGCCAAAGCCGCATCCCGGGGACTATCCGCATTGGCCCGGACATGGAAATGCTTTACAAATTTCTTACAAATTTGGATATATTCCAGCAGGCCCGACTCTTTGGGATCCGGTTCAATAAGGGAGGCTTTGCCTAAATACACCGATGGTTCGCCATAATAGGGAACATTCAGGGTGATGTAGTCCCCTTCACCAAAGGAAAGGTCCCCCAGCGTGGCTTTTTTCCCCCGGATTTTCATTTCCGGCGCCACCACCGACACCTTTCCGTACTGACGGGCCACCACCGATGCATGGGCCGAATAGCCCCCTTCACAGGAAAGCACCCCCGTCGCAACCTCGATGGCCTTAACATCATCCGCAAAGGTAGCGGGCATTACCAGAATAAAGCGGGCATCCTCATTTTTTTGGAGCGCCACTTTATGGGCCTCAAGAAGCGCCTCGGTACTAAAAAACACCCGACCAATTGCTGCCCCAGGGGCCCCGGAAATGCCACCTGTGTATTTAGGCAGTTCCTTGGTCGAAGCAAAATCGATCACCGGATGGAGAATTTCGTTGAGCCGCGGTGGCTGAATAGCCTTCACAATGTAGGCCTCATCCACGACTTTGCGGCTCGCCAGATCCAGCAACAATTTAATATCCGCCTGGGTAGACTTTTGTTCCACCGGTCGCTGTTCGATAAGCCAGAGCTTCCCCTTTTCTACGGTAAAACGGACCTGACGAATTTCTTTAAAGCGATCTTCCAGGGTCCAGGCTATTTGCTCAAGCTGTTTTAGATGATCTATCCCAATCTTTTCTATGGGTTGCCCCTGGGCTCCAATTTCATTAAATTTTTCCCGATAGAATTCACCCTGAAGTTTCTTTTCTCCGGTTACAATGTTGCGGGAAAAGAAAAAACCCGAACAGGAGTCTTTGCCATAGTTCCCGTACACCATTGGCTGTACCATCAGGGCCGTATCATTATCGTTTTGTTCATCCTTGGAAAGAAGCCGCGAAATACGCCGCAGGGCACTTATCAATTGGTCTTCGGCGGTGTCAAAAAAACCAAGGGGAAGATAGGGGGCATATTCGTTCATATACGAAAGGGCATCCCGAGCAGGATGCTCCTGCTTGAGTTCTCCTTCCACATTTCGCAGTTGCATCTGTACATCAGGCAAGCGGGTCGTATCGTTCTCTGCGATAGCCAGTAATTCTTCGATCTTAAGCATGCCCCGGACTAAGAAAAGAACCTCATGGGCGGCAAACTGATTCCCCACCCAACGGGCAAAGCCATCGATCACCGAGCGAACCAATCCAAAATTATGGAGGGTTGGATAGTTACTGATAGCCAGGTTCGAAGAAACCACAATTTTCAAAAGGAGAGGGTTATCAGGATCTCCTATTTTTTTATCCACGAAAAGAGCACATTTATCCAGTAATTTTTTTATATCCCGCTGAATATCAACGGATTCCAATTTACTTGCAAGCCGGGCATCAATAATGAAACCCGGAAGAATAGGAAAACCAAGTTCCGCAAATTCTACTGCCTGACGGCCCCGAATACCAAGGAGTTCTCGATCCACCGTTTTGGGGAGCCTATCCTGACCACTAAAAAAATATATATTATCCATGGTGTGTCCTCGCCTGCCTTAAAAAAGTTTAAGCACCGTGCTCACGGGCCCCTTCAGAAAAGCCTCAAACTGGGGACTTGCTCCCTGCATAAGGTACCGCTGCAGCTTTGCCACATCCCGGATATTTTCTCCTGCTACTGCAAATTGAATAGTACTGCCGTGTTTTACCTTCCCCCATTTGAAAAGGGAATTGATATTTACGATCCGCTCCCCTTCGTAATAAATATATACTTCAAGATCAGGGTACTTCGTTTTATAACTTTCGATGATACGCTTCCATGCTTCCACGTTACCATTATGGAACAATTCGTTCTGTACCACCACTGAATAGAGGGGAGTCATTCGCCGTCCCACACCGGTGGTAGCAGGCGCAGGGGTTTTCGCGGGAGAAGACGCGGCCACCGTTTTCTTGCCTTCCGTTGCTTTCTTTTTACGGGTACTGCTGGCCCGAGCCGTCTCTTTTTTGGCCGTTTCTTTTGGCATAGAAGAAGTCTTTTTCTTAATACCAAATTCGCCCACATAGAGCGCTTCAGGAATTACAATCTTCTTTTTTTGAAAAAGGCCCAAGGCAACTTCTACCGCTTTTTGACAGAGTTCATCGGACCCCTTTTCAAATTTACCCGCATACACCACAAGTAACTCGTGTTTCTTAAGGGGCTCTAATTGCTGCAATTGATCTTCATCTTTTGGATTTGCCACGAGGAGATCCATGTCAGGATGATAATAGGCCACCACCAGGTCTACGGCCTTCCATTTCTGGAATTCCTCTCCCAATGTCTTTAGCGAATCTGGAACATCCTCAAGATTGACTGCCCCGTAGGCATACCCCAGCTTATCCACCAGGAGCATCCGCAAAAGCAGGGCTATCCTCTGGGAACTTACCTCTTCGCCTTTAGTCCCCAGTTCATACACGTAATCCGCCAGGTTTTGCTTTTGAGAGAGGGCATCCACCAAGGAAATCGTGCTCTTGATATGCCGCACTACCCGATTAAATCCAGCCCTTGTTGAAAGAACTTCCATGACCTGTTCCATAAGACCTCCTCAGGATTTTTTTTAATACAGGCCCCTTTTTACCCGCAGGCCGGCTCATTCTTTTCCGCCCTTATAGGGATAGGGGCCACTAACAAAAAAGGGGACGTAAAATAACCCTCTCTGGCACTCTACATTCCCTTTCTTTCTCCTAGAGAAGTTCCTCAGCAGAGGACTTCTCCATTTGTATTAGTTTCACCAATATTTTTATATTCACTGGTTAAACTTCCCGGATATCACCCTTTTCGGCATTCCGCCGGGGACGTCCTCGTTTACCAGTGTTATCTACCACCGCGGCGCTTTCCTTTTTTGCTGCGGGGCGACCACGTCCTGTGGTCTTAGCAGGTGCCGAATCCGCCAGAGCAGAAACCACGCTGCTCGATTCCTCCGCATTGATCATATCCAGGTAGGCTTTACCCGGATCTACCGCGTCCTTAATGCTCGAAGACTCTGCAAAGGACTGGGCAATGTCCTGCCGTACCGTAGACCGGCGGCGGCTGAAGGAAGCAAAGGCCGCATCCTGGAAGCCCTTAGAAACCCCATGGAGGAATTCATTGAGGACGTTCGCCATCCCGTCCAGGGTTGCCTTTTTCCGCTTGATAGAGGTGATATCCACGTCCAGCAAGAGACCCGGCTGGATATGATAGGGATTAATCATGTAATCAAAGCGGTTAAATTCCTTTTCCAGGAAGTTAAGCCGCTCTTCCATGACCCGACGCTGGATGGGATACTGATACCCATACATGGTCTTCATCTTTTCCCGCATCATGATCAGCTTATGCCGGATCTTGTCTTTTTCGTAGAGATAGGTTCGGTTCATCCGCTCTACTTCGGTCTCGCCGGGTTTGATAAAGGAAACTTCATCCCACACCTTGGCAATGTCTTCATAGAGAGGATCCCCGGTGCGGTCCTTAATCTTCCGCTTAATCTTTTTCTTGTAGAGGGCCGCGAGGTCATTAAAGTCCGTAATCCGGGTAAGGAACTTGGAGTCCTCATAGATCATCTCAAGCACATCCCAGAGGTGCTGCACTTCGGTCTCAAAGCTCTTAATCTGCACATCGTAGGCCTTGCGCTCTTCCTGCAGCTGGGCGTTATCGTAATACTTCAGCCGGATCTGGTACCGTTCATCGGGAAGGTTCGCCACATCCGTATCTTCGTATTCCCGAATAATAAGCTCCCGGGCATTCTTGAGGTTTTCAATATACTGATAGCCCATCTTGGAGGTATCCAGAATAGAGGTGATGGAGTTGATCGCGGTATTAAAGCCCCGGTTCCGGATATTCTCCATGTCGATGATCTTCTTCAGATTTTCCCGAATATTGAGCTGATCGAAGGTTGCCGGATCGATTTCGGCCCGCAGGTCGTTGATCCGGTCCATGAGGGACTTGGCAATGATCGAGTAGCGTTTGGACTTTGGATCATCTACCTTATCATCGGTGTAATTTTCCACCTTATTCATCTTGGCAAAAATGATCTCGCTATCCGACAGTTCCTCGAGCCCCTGATCGATCCGTTCATCCTTGAGTTTTTCGATCTCCTTATCGATGCAGTCCATGATGTGTTTGGAAAGGAGATCCTTAATGAGGTACTCTACGGTGACCTGATAGTGGAAAATAGGGCTAATAAGTTCCGAATCCAGGATGTTCACCGATAGCTTTACATCGCAGACCGTCTTTGGCTTGGTGATATTGTCTTTGAAGGCGCACTTTACTACCGAGTAGGCATTTTCGCCCCGGATAAAGGCCCCTACGTCGGTCTTTTGCCGCAACAGGCTGTTCGTAAGGTTTTCCAGGTCGTTCACTCCCCGCTGGATGTGTCCCTGCAGGTGACCATACATGTTCACGATGGATTTTTCAATTTCACCGGTGTTGAACTTGTCGGCCCCACCAACCTGGTCAAGGAGATCCGCAATTTCCTTGGGGGTATATCGAGCAAGGACCTTGGTTTCTTCCTTGTCGATATAATTCCGGATCTTCTTGACCATCTCGTCTTCGGCGGTCACGATGTACCGGTTAAACATGTTCTGATAGTTCTGGTTGAAGTAGTTGTACAACTTCTCCTTCAAACCACCCATCACGTCCAACCGCTCGAGCACCTCCTTCGGCAGCTTTGCCTGAAGGTGATGGAGAACTTTATTCGTTTCCTCTTCGAGGAGTTGGTTCACTTCTTTCTGTTGGTCCCGGTACTCCTGGGCCAGCGAGTTCCGTGAACCGACAGCACTCGGCTTTTCCGGATGAAACACGTTAGGGCTCTTGGGCAGGTCAATGGCTCCCATATCCTGACTCCTTATTAACGGTGATTCCGTTGTAACATTCCTTATGTACTAGATTATCAACATTCTTCGAAAAATGTAAAGCGTTTTTTTATTTTTTGGTGTAAACTATAAGCAAATTTGTGGTATAGTAGGTGCATATGAGAAGAAAATGGTGGTACAAGGCCTTTGCAGGCTGCTTTTGGGGTCTTTTTTGCCTCTCGATACTCTTTCCTATCCGTCTTCTTGCGGAGGATAGCCGAACAAAGAATGTGCGCATCATGTTCCTTATTGATACCTCGCCAGCGATGGGAAACTCCTTTGGCCCAATGATAGCGTTCTTAAAAGGATTTCTTAAAGAAATCGGCGTGCCTGGCGATCGTATCGGCATAACCCCTATTACGGCATCCCCCCAATCAATCGGGGAAGTTTCCCTTACCTCTCAAGAGGATCTTAGCAAAATTTTCAATCTCCTCGATTCGATCCAGCCCCGGCCAGAAGAGGCTAACTATCGGGCGGCCCTCGAAATAAGTCGCCAGTTCTTCCGAAAATACTATCAACGAGAAGATGATGTGGTGTTTACCATTCTGATTATGGGCACCAGCGGCGGGAATCGTACTCATAGCACCGAAGCTCAGCTCCAGAGGTACCTGCAATACTCGGTGGTGGAAGATCACCCGGGGTGGAAACTGGTTATCCTTTCTGAACAAACGGGGGAGAAAGCCCGTCAGGCCACTCAGGAGTATGCCCGGTTCCTTTTGTCTCGCCAGCACCAACCGTAAGGGGATTACAGGTTTAATCATGGAAGCGGATACACAGCAGTTACAGGACTTCATCCATCGCTTTTCCCACTTTATTATTACTACCCATGCGAGTCCCGATGCGGATGGGCTCGGGGCAGAACTCCTTTTACGGGAGTTGCTGAGTTCCCTGGAAAAAGAAGTATGGATCCTTAACTCAGATCCCATCCCTGAACGGTACCTTTTCATGGATCCGGAGGGTCATATCAAAGCTTTTAAGGAAGGGGTACCCCCCTTCCCTTCCGAAAAAACAGGGGTTTGTATTGTAGATACCTCTGACGAATACAACATAGGCCCCATTCAGGAAGTTCTTTTCCAGAAAATGGAAAATTTTTTCATCATTGACCACCATGAACCAAGCCCTCTTACCCAGCTTCCGGTATATAGCGACACCGATGCCGCTGCTACAAGCGAAATCATCACCGATCTCGTGCGTCTCTATAACGTTCCTATTTCTCGGGTAGGGGCTATGGCGGCCTATGCGGGCCTCGTATATGATACAGGCTCCTTCATTTATCCTAAAACCACAAGCAGAACTTTTAAAACAGCCCTCTTTCTGGTGGAGGCCGGGGCGGTTCCTTCTGAGGTGTATCAGGCTCTATATGAAACCGCTTCGATTGGGGCCCTCCTCCTCCAGAAAAAAGTGCTTTCCACCCTGGAAATTCAGGGAGATGGACATGTGGCCCTTCAATATATGACCAAGGAGGATCTTCTGGAAACGGGAGCCGCCTATGAAGATGCGGAACATTTTATCAACCTTCCCCTCAAAAGTCGGGATATAGAAGTTTCGATTTTTATCAAACAAAACCTGGATGGGGTAATCCGCTGTTCCTTCCGTTCTAAAGGGGCTATCAACGTGGCAAGCATCGCCCAGGGATTCGGAGGTGGGGGCCATAAAAATGCGGCGGGTTTTAAGAGCTCCGATAATCTTGAAGAAACCCGGCAAAAGGTGCTACAAAGGGTACTGCCCCTTTTTAAGGGATAGTTCTTGTCAAGATGGGCAGGCATTTTTATGAAACACTTCCGTGGCACCTCGGTGATCCTGGTTTTCTTTGCCTTTACAGCGGCACTGGTAGTATTTTTTGCTCTCACCGGTTCTGAAAAAGAGATATCCGGCCCTTCCCCTTCTCAGACAGGGAAGGTTATCACCCCCCGCATCGATTCAGAAAAGTTTCTCAGTGCCAATACGGTAGACACGGAACAACTTGCCTTTGAAGACTCCAATAACGTAAAAATAGCCCTCTCTCCTACAGAACTTCCCCTATCGGTACTTACCCAGGATTTCGATGGGGACCCGAGCGAAGAACAGCTTGTAGCGTATCGGAAGAATGGGGATGCCGAAAACCGGGTGTACCTCATGTACATCGATTTTAACGAAACCAACGGAAATTATGAAAAGGTCTGGTCTAGTCCAACGATCATTACCAGGCCCCAAACCCTCCGCCTTTTTACGAAAGATCTCCTGGGAGATCGGAGCATCTGTGCTATTCTAACGGGACTCAACGACCGGGGGGAACAGACCATCACGGTATTCCATAAAAAAGAGAAGAATTCCCCTGTCGCTTTTAGTAAAATCGCAGAACTGGCAGTGGATGGTTCCATCGTGATCAAAGAGTCCGAACGCACCGAAGCCTATGAGATGGGGCTGACCCGGGCTCCTAGCTTCCCTATTTCCACCCTGAGCCGGGACCTGGAATCGAGTAATATTCTGGATCAAATCGAAGTAATCTATAACTGGGATCCCTCCAGTGGTCAGTACGTCCGAGTAGGGACAAATCGAATTGAACGAAAATCGGTGGTTCAACGCCAACTACGCAACCTTGTGGATGGGACACCAGGGAAGGTAGAGGCTTTCCTGCAGGGCCTATGGTATTCGGTACAATCCGCCACCAGTGGTCGACGCTCCATATACTTTGACCCGGAACGTCGAGAAATCATCTTTTACTCCGAGGGCACCCAGGAAGTATACAGTTGGACCAATTCATCCCCTACCCGCTATGGCCTTTACATTACCTGTCAAAATATCTCTATTACTACCTTAAAAAGGTTCATCGATGTAAATCTTGAAAATGGGGATACGATTACCCTCCGGATCTATGAAGATGTGAAAATAAAAATTGGTGTCGCCGACAGCTGGGATGGAGTATACCAGAAAATGACCGGCGCCGACAGAAAAATATCTCAGCATGAAGAAGCAGCTCCCCAGCCCCTTTCACCGTGGGTCTCTGAAAAATATGAAGGCAACGAGGGCTCCCTGCACTTTAACGCCGATGGGACTTTTCTCTGGCCCCAGGGGAAGGAAATCCAGGAAGGCAAATATCTCTTTTTCCAGTATGGTTCCACGGAACTCCTGGAACTCCACCCTAAAACGGGGTCTTCCCCTCGAGTGGTCTACCAGGTAGAACGACAGAAAGAAGGGAAAACGGGGACCATATTAGTATTGAGCCGGGTGCAGCTTTCCAGTAAGGGAATCCAGACCATGAACCTCGTCCCCCTGCGATTGAGAAAAATAGAACAATAAGGTACTACGGGAGTTGGACAGGAAAGGCCTCGTATCCTGCATCTTTTAATTTTAACACCACCGCTGAAACATCCTCTTGTGCTGCTGGAATGACCACCGACCAATAGGGTACATTCTGGATCGTCCTCAGAATAATAGTGGCAGTGGGGAAGCCCCTGCCCTGAAGTTTATTCTGTAATTCCCGGGCATTTGCCTCGCGGCTAAAAAGACCCACCTGGACATAAGAACGGGAAGGAATTTCTCCCTGCGATGAAGTAAGCTCTATCGGAACACCAAGGGTATTTTGACTTGCGAAAGCCGCGGAGGACCCCAAAAGCCACAGGGCCCGGGGCAAAAGTGTTACGGGAGCGCCCTTTGAAGGGGGAAGATCTGCCAAGGTACAAAAAAGTGAGGCAGGATACTGCTGAACCAAGAGACGTTGATACGCTTCCTCTCCGGTAATAAACCAGGACCACCAGTACAGAAACGGAACATATTCGGAAAGTTTTGGATCCCCAAGAAGTTTTTCAAGGGAAGCCTTTTCCACAACCCCTGATTCGAAGGTAACGCCAAGGAACAACAACAGCTGGGCTTTATTCCAGAGCCCCCCCGCAGTGGTGGAAATTTTAAGGAGAAGGGCCCGACTTTTTTGGGTCTCCCCCATTAAAAGATGGGATCGGGCCGCCTCGAAGAGGGCTCCATCCCGGCCAGGACCATTCAATGCGGCGGTTTCTTCGTACAACAGGGCCGCCTCTTCCAGCTTCCCCGCAAGAAAATACAGCCGGGCCAGTTCTAAAAGCGCATCCTGTCGCTGAGAAAGGGAGCCCTCTTTGCTTTGGCGTTGCAGTTCCAGGATCCGATTCGCCAGACTTTGGTTTCCTTTAGGGGAAGACAGGGAAGTTACCCCATTTTCTACTTTTGGAAGGGACGACGAAGAAACAGTTTCTGAGCCCAGGTCCTTTTTTTGCCCCTCCTGCGCATCCAGGGAACAAAGGGCGATACCCACCCAAAACAGGAAGAGCGCCGAGGAAAAGTGGGACCTGTCTTTTCTTGGAACCATGGAAAGGTGCATCGGTCCCTCAAAAAACACTAATCAATTCCGTACGAACGAAGGGGATCCTCTTCTTCCCTCCGGCCCTGTACATCAACGGGAGCATCCCCTTCCCGGGCCACGGTAGAAATTTCCCCCCGGCCGCCACCTCTTTTTTTAGAAAGCCGCCCTTTTGGGGCTTTTTGACTATTCTGATACTTTACCAGAGCCCACGCGGCAAACACCGAGGGCAAGGCCGCGGCCATTCCGAGACCAAAACTTATTAAGACAAGAAGGTACACCGGCACCTCCCGCAGGGTAACAAGCCCAAATGAAATCGTACAGAGGTTCCCCATATTAAAAACGATAAAGAGTACCAGCACCCCAATAAAAGCCACCCATCGTACTAATCGCCATGGCATGGTACAAACTCCTTAGCCCGGAACGTATTTCCCCGCAAAGAGGAAAGGGTTACCTCGCCAAAGGTTCCGATAAGACTCGCATCCCCTGGAACAACGACCATTTCGTCCCGCTCGGTTCTCCCTAATACTTCATCGGCATTTTTTCGGGAAATTCCTTCTATAAGTACCCGAACAGGGCTTCCTAAACGACTTTTAAGCTGTTCCCGGGTATGGTGTTTCTGGAGTTCGATAACCCGGGCAAGGCGTTGCCGTTTCACCTCTTCTGGAACCCGGTTAGGCAAACTATACGCGGCGGTTCCTTCCCGGGGATTAAAGTGGTACATGTAGGCATACAGGAAACGGACCTTCTCCATAAGATCGAGGGTAGCCTCCAGATCTTCCTCTGTTTCGCCGGGGAATCCAATCAAAATATCCGTGGAAAGGCTCAATCCTGGCAGGGCTTCTCGCAAACGGGCCACAAGATCGAGGTATTGTCCCTTAGTATACCGCCGATTCATGGCCGAAAGAATGCGATCCGACCCATGTTGAACAGGCAAATGGAGGTGACGACAAAAAACGGGGTGTTCCGCCAGAACCCGGATCACCTCTGGCGAAAAATCCTTAGGGTGGCTCGAGAGAAAACGAACCCAGCGAATAGGGGTTCCCTCAATCGTTTGGGCGATCAGTTCCAAAAGCCCCGCAAAGGTGAGGGGCCCCTCTCGCCACACCTGCAATTCCCACGGCCCTTCAGGGAACGACAGGGGCCCTTCCCAGCGATAGGAATTGACATTTTGCCCCAAAAGGGTGATTTCCCGGACTCCCCGATCCGCAAGGAGGCGAATTTCTTCCAGGATAGAGGCAGGGTCCCGGGATACTTCCCGTCCCCGCACGTAGGGTACAATACAGTAGGAACAAAAATTATTGCACCCATGCATGATGGGTACAAAACTGCGGAAGGCCCCCTCTTCTAGATGGGAAGAGGCGAATCGATACACGGGAGCCTCGTCAGTTTCTACAAAGGGAGTGCCCTTTTCTATCGCTTCCAAAATGAGAGGGAAGCGGGAACGGTACGCCGGCCCCATTACATAGTCCACGGCAGGAACCCGTTCCTTGAGTTTTTCTCCCAACCGTTCGGCCATGCATCCCGTTACCATCAGGGTAAAGGGCCGCTTTTTCTTCAGGGCCTGATAGTGGGCTAAACGCCCTAACACCCGTTTTTCCGCGGTTGCCCGAACTGAACAGGTATTAATCACCACCAGGTCTGCCTCTTCGGCATCCCCTGAGGGTGTCCAGCCCCGTTCCTTGAGTACAAATTCCATGGCGGCCGACTCGGCCACATTCATCTGACATCCGTAGGTTTCAAAAAAGTAGGTCACCCTGTACTTCTATCCTTATGCGGCGTTTTCTTATTTTTCTGGCTTAGGCCCGACTCTTGAGCCCCTTGTAGAATTTTATAGCCTTCCAGATTCCCATGCCCAGGAGGCCCACCGTAGCAAGACCGAGAAAACCATTCGCCAGGCCTGCGAAGATGCCCACTTTAGAAAGCACCGTGAGTCCTCCTGCTAAGAGGGCAACCAATCCCGCCCGTTTATCCGACGGGTCAGAGGACCCCATGGCGCCGAGACCGATAAGACCCACCACGCCTCCTGCCACAATACCAAAAATTGAAGGAAGGCTTCCTAAAATAAGGAGTCCAATACCGCCAGCAATGCCCCCAATGGCAGCCACACCATCTTTTGCAAGTTCTCTGGTAGGAACAATATCATTCATGGTCTACTCCTTTGCCCCCGTAAGATACATACGCGTAGGCACTATGGTTGTGGATACTCTCAAAATTTTCCGCCTCCACCGAAAAGCGCGGAAATTTTTGGAGATTCCTGATACCAATATACACATCTCGCACCACATCTTCAACAAACTTAGGGTTATCATAGGCGTGTTCGGTAAGATATTTTTCATCCTCCCGCTTCAGGAGGGTATACACCGGGCTTGAAGCGGCCCCTTCCACCAGGGTCACCAGGTCTTCTATCCAGAAGAAGGGCCCCAACTCTACTTCTACCTTGACAATACCCCGCTGGTTATGGGCTCCCCGTTCACTGATGGCCCTGGAACAGGGACACACGGTACTTATGGGCACCCATACCGCCACGGTAAAATGTTTTTCCTTTGAGTTTACCCACCCTTCGTACCGACAATCATAGCTCATGGAACTGGGAAGTCCCGAAACAGGGGCTTTTTTTTCGATAAAGTAGGGAAAGGTGATACTCCCAAAGGCCGCCTCTGCATCCAGATCCTGCCGAATTTCCCGCAATAGCTGGAGAAACCGGGGCATGGAAAGATCCGCCTTATGGCGTTCTAATACCTCGATAAAGCGGCTCATGTGGGTTCCTTTAAAATGACGGGGAAGATCCGCAAAGAGATCCACCGTGGCGGTGGTATGCTGCACCCCCCGCTCCCGATCGAGAACCGTGATGGGGTATCGAACCCCCTTTACGCCCACCTTCGCCAGGGGAATATCCCGTTCATCCGGCTGATTCTGGACATCCATCATGGTACAACGGCAGGAACCTTCTATTACTCCATCCTTCATTGTAGATACCTCGCCCTCCCAGAGCGCCCTGGACCGGGGCCGCATCCAGAGCTGCGGTAACCTTTGTTTTAGAACCGATCCCCTGGGACCCAGCACTTCTTACCGTGTTATATCTGCACTCCGGAAGCTTCACCGGCAAACAGGCCCCAGCCGGGATTCGGCGGCCTCAAGGACATTCTGGAGCAACATCGCAATGGTCATGGGTCCTACCCCCCCCGGCACCGGAGTAATGTACGAAGCCACCTGAAGCACCGCATCAAAATCCACATCCCCCACGAGGCGATAGCCCTTCTTACTCTGGGGATCCTCAACCCGATTTACCCCCACATCGATCACCACTGCGCCCGGTTTTACCATATCAGCGGTTATGAGATGGGGACGCCCCACCGCGGCGATGAGGATATCCGCCTGTCGGGTAAAGGAGGCAAGATCCCGGGTCCCCGTATGGCAAACCGTGACCGTCGCGTTGATATCCTTCCCCGAAAGCAGGTTCGCCAGGGGACGGCCCACAATGTTGGATCGGCCCACTACCACCGCATGGGCCCCCTTTGTGGGTATTCCCAATTCCCGAAGCAACACTAGCACCCCATGGGGGGTACAGGGCAAAAAGGTCTTTCGCCCCAGCACCATGTTCCCCACCGAGAGGGGATGAAAGCCATCCACATCCTTAGCTGGATCGATAGCCATAAGAATCCGTTCTTCATCGATATGGGACGGGAGCGGAAGCTGTACCAGGATCCCATGCACCGCCGGATCCCCATTCAAATCCCGGATATGTTCAAGAAGGGCTTCCTCAGTGGTATCGGCGGGGAGCCGAATATCTCGGCTCGTCATCCCTACTTCTGCCAGGGCCCGTTCTTTGGCGGTAACATACGAAACACTCGCGGGATCGGTACCCACAAGAATAACCGCGAGGCAGGGCGCCACCCCCTGCTGCTGGAGATTGGCCACCCGGGGGATAAGACGCTCCCGGACCTTCCGGGCAATTTCTTTTCCATCAATAATCTGGGCGGCCATCGGTTCCTCCTGTAACGAGTGCTTGTGTACGCTTGTTCTATCACAACAGGGGGGAACTGGACAAGGAGTGCCCCCCCTGGGCAGCCTGGGTAAAGGACAAGGAGGTGGTACTCCCTTCTCTCGTTCCGGCCTTCCGAAAAAATCGAAACAAAGGTAAAGGGCTGGCCGTATTCTTCATTGTTCATCGCAGGAAAGGGTTTTTGTGAGTTTTTTTTGATAGGCGGGGGACCCAATTGCTGAGGAAAGGGGGAAATTCTTTACCCGATTGCCTAAAGGAGGTATCCAGGATATAGTACAGCTATCGTTATTTCCCTTGAGGGAAAAGAAGCTCTAAAATTGACGAAAACCACCTGAGGGTGCGGGAGTAAGTCCGGCCCAATGGTATCATCAAAATAAAAAAAGGATACATGCGAAGCAAATACGTAAGGAGCAGAGATCCATGAAGTACACTTGGCAACGATTGGTAGGATTTTTCCTGGTATGGATCATGGTAGGTCTTCCTATGACCATGGCCCAGGAGGCAGGTGGAGGCGGTTCTGCCGATCAGGAAGGGTCAGGAGAAGAAGGAAGTCTCCCCATAGAATCGGAATGGAAAGGCTATACCCCTACACGGTACAGCCCTGGCGATAAAACCTTTGTGATTGCCGCGGGGCTGTCGGTACCTCTCTTTTTTTATGGTCCCGAAGGACTGTTGGACAACAAGGTAGGTTTTGGCGGAACAGGGTACTTGAGCTATAACTATTTTCTTTCCCCCACCCTTTTCATTGGAGGAGAACTGGGAGGAAGCTTTGCGGCCACCCTGGGCGAAAACATGCTCTACATCGTTCCCTTTGGATTTCGCATAGGATATCAACCGGTGGTTGGACGCTTTGAATTTCCCCTTTCCCTTACCATCGGAGCCGCCAACCAGGGATATCTTGACGAAGGCTACTTCGGCCTATTTATAAAGCCGGCGGGGGCCCTCTTCTGGCGTTTTAATTCCGATTGGTCCTTTGGACTTTCCGCCGAATACTGGTGGGTGCCCCAATGGGTAAGCGATAGCAGCAAAAACAGTTACGGCAATTTCTTAACCATCAACCTGGCCGCGCGGTATCATTTCTAAGGGAGCGGGAGATGAAACATACAAACTGGAACACACAGGGGAAGGGACACAAGAAGATGTACCATAAAGAATCAATACATACCCGTTGCCCCGGGGCCTGGGGGCATGAAAAGTCCCCCGTACTGGCAAGCAGTGGCGGGGTTCCACGAAGAACCCCGGGACTCTTCCAGAGGACACCGCTTTTTCTGGTGATCCTCGGGGGCCTATTCCTGGGCTCCTGCAAGTTTAACCCGATTTTTTACGAAATTTCCAAGGAGACCGCCCCGAAAGAGGCTATTATTAAAGGGACCCCCTCCCGGATTGTGGAATTATCTAACAAACTGTATGTAGCCAATGGACGGCTGTGGGAATACGATGGAACCACCTGGAGCCTCATGGCAAGCCAGCCCGGGGCGGCGGGCACCGTCCGGGCCGTGGCGGCTACAAATAGCGCCCTGTACGCCCTTGTGGTGTCCGGCGAAGGGACCAGTGCCAGCGCGGTGTACCAGCTAAGTGGGAGCACCTGGTCGGAAGTTACTAATACCACGGGCTGCCGGGTGGAGACCATCTTTGGAGCAGGATCCTACCTCTTTGCGGGGGGCCACAACAGCAATGGGAACTACGGGGTGCTGTATTATAGTGGTTCAGGAAGCTTTACCACCGTGTCGGGCCTTGGGTCCCTTGCTTCTACCTGCACCCTCGTGGGGGCGGTGTACGATGGTTCTTCAACCTACTACCTGGCTATTGCAGGCTCGGGGATCTACAGCACCTCGAACCTTTCTTCGGTGAATGACCCCATCTCGGGGAGCACCAACAGCGACTACAACCTGAATGGCCTTATTCTGGTAGGGTCCCAGGTGGTGGCCACCGCCACTACCGACGACTACGAGGGGGGCTACCTCCTCGTGGGCAATAGTAGTTCCTTTAGCCAGGTGTACTCATATAGCAGTTATCTTTTCACCGGCGCCCTGGCTCTGTGGTATGCACCCTCGGACACAACCGCGGACCTGCTTCTTGTCGGTTTTGTGAATACCAGCTCTTCCTACACCCGGGGGTACCTGGAGCTTACCCTTTCAAGCGGTGCCATGCCAAGCAGCATCAGCTTTAAGAGCCCTGGCGAGGGGAGCCCCACTACCGTAAGCGACAACGACACCTACGAACAGTCCCTGGGACGGAAGGCGGTTACGGCCCTGTACCAGGGGCCCAATGGGGCAAATGGTGTGCTCTTTGCCTCTACGAGTCTTGATGGGCTCTGGTCTTGCCGTGACCAAACCTGGAACAAAGAGGAAGCCCAATAAAGGAGCGGTTCCCTTCATCGGGGAAGACGGAAGGGGAGCGTGACAGGCCCTCCTGCCGCATCCCAGGGCCGAGATATCCAGGAAACCCGGGGGAACCCTCCCCGAGGGGCCTAAAAGCCACGGAGGAGTAAATAGCCGGGCTCCCGGGGATCGCCCAAAGGGCTGAATATACCCATGGATGACCTTTTTTTTGCCACCGCCGCGGCGGAACAACAGTCGAATGCCCCCCTGGCCGATCGGATGCGGCCCCGCACCCTGGACGAAGTGCTCGGCCAGGATCACATCGTGGGGCCGGGAAGACTCCTGCGCCGGGCCATTCAGGCGGACCGGCTTTCTTCCCTTATTTTTTATGGCCCCCCCGGAACAGGAAAAACCAGCCTTGCTCGGGTCATTGCCAATTCAACCCGCAGCGCCTTTGAAAGCATGAACGCGGTTCTCTCCGGCGTAAAGGATGTGCGGGACGCCATCGACCGGGCGGATGAACGGCGACGGCTCTACGGCCAGCGGACCATCCTCTTTGTGGACGAGGTACACCGCTGGAACAAGGCCCAGCAGGATGCCCTGCTTCCCTGGGTAGAAAATGGCACGGTGATTCTCATCGGGGCCACCACGGAAAACCCCTTTTTCGAGGTAAATCGGGCCCTGGTAAGCCGGAGCCGGGTGTTTCAACTTCTTCCCCTGACAAAGGAAGACCTCATGAAGGCGGCCCGGCGGGCCCTCCAGGACCGGGAACGGGGCTACGGCCGCTGGCAGGTCCGTTTTGAAGAAGGGGCTCTGGAACACCTGGTAGAGGTTGCCAACGGAGATGCCCGGAGTCTCCTCAATGCCCTGGAATTAGCGGTGGAAACCACCCCGCCCTCCTGGCCCCCACCGGAGGGAAGTGAGATTTTTATCAGCCTTGACGCGGCAGAACAGAGCATACAGAGACGGGTAGTCCTGTATGATAAAGATGGGGACTACCATTTCGATACCATTAGTGCCTTCATCAAAAGCCTGCGGGGAAGCGACCCCGATGCGGCCCTGTACTGGCTTGCCCGGATGGTTCGGGCAGGAGAAGACCCGGACTTTATCTTTCGTCGGATGCTCATCCTGGCCAGTGAAGACGTGGGCCTCGCGGATCCTCAGGCTATCACCGTGGTAAACGCCTGTGCCCAGGCCTTTGATCGGATAGGACTTCCGGAAGGATACTTTCCCCTTGCCCAGGCGGCTTTGTATCTGGCCACGGCCCCAAAGAGCAACAGCGCCCTCGCATTCTTTGATGCCCTGAAAGAAGTAGAAACTCAGGAAGCGGAGGTCCCCACCCATTTAAAAGATGGTAGCCGCGATAAAGAAGGTTTCGGCCATGGCCAGGGATACCTGTATCCCCATGCCTATCGGGACCACTGGGTGGCCCAGCAGTACCTTCCCCGGGGCCTCCAGGGCCGGGTGTTTTACACCCCCTCTTCCAGTGGATATGAGGCTTCCATTCGGGACCAGGTGCTTTCTCGACGGGAACTGGTGGCCGCCATGGCCCTGGAGGCCGCCCCTGATGGGGCCACCCCAGAGGGGCTCTCCTGGGCGGCGGCCACCAGGGACCGGGAAGGGTGGTACAAACGGATCCAATCCGACCACAGCAGTACCCTTATCCAGGAGCGGGATCTCCTGTTTTCCCACCTTACGCTCCAACGGCACCACCGCGTCCTGGTGGCCGCCGCCGACACGGGGCTGCTCCTCTGGGAAGCCCACCGCCGCACCCCCGAAGGGCTTACCGCAGGCATTGTCCGCAGTGAAGAAGCCCGAAAGGCGCTGCTCCAGTACGGGTCCCTTTTTGGAGAAGAGGAGCAGCCCCGACTACTGGTGATTGCCCCCGAGAAAGTCGATATCTCCGGAGGTGGTGCCTCGAACGTTCCCTACCCTCGACTTCCTTCGAAAGAAGAAGCCCTGGCTACCTTTGACTGCGCCACCTTTGACGCCCTCATAGGTCGGGATCTCTGGCGATCCCTCCAGCTCCCTGCGGGCTGGGAAATAGAGCACTTCTTTACCGAGTATTTTCGTGCCGCCAAGGACCTTCTTGATCCCCGAGGAACCATCGTCATAATCCAGGCCCTGCCTTCCCGGGGACAACGGCTGGCCGAACTTCTGGATCGCTACCGAGAACGATGGCGCGAAACGAACCTTGAACATTCAGCACAAGAGGCCTTTGTTGATGCCGAAGCATCTTTCTGGGCCCAAACACAATTTTCCTGGGGTCAGAGGGAAATCGAAACAGGTTGTGGTGCCGCAGGATTTTCCTTCCAGATAGAAAGCCATTTCCACGAAGAAGAGCGGCTCCTTACCGATCGGGATCTGGAAACCTGGTTTAACGTAGATCGTTCCAGCTGGGGCCGCTGGATAGGTCAGAGACTCCCACCAAAGGCCCTCCAGGGAATTCTGGATGCCCTCAAAGCCATTGCCACCCACGGTCCTGTTCTCTGGCGATGGGAAAGTATACTTCTCATAGCTCGCAGGGGAAAATAGAAAACGTTCCTCCGGGGCGTATCTATAGTCTAAACATCCATTTTTTTCGCAGAAATTCTCAAAGAAAGCTCTAAAGTTTTTACTCTTTTTTGCCGATACAAAGAACGGGGTTTTTCTGGGCAGAAAAGACAGAAGAAAGATAGAGGCCCCCTTATTCTGAATATCGGAGGTTGACTATAAAACTTTAGACTTTTGTTTGTGTTTGGCTCTACCCGGAAGCATGGATGCTTCCGGACATCATATTCAAGGAGGATGATATGATCATCAACCACAATCTGAGCGCCATGTATGCGGACCGCTCTCTGCGGGTAACCCAGACGGCTATCGCCAAGGACATGGAGAAGCTCTCTTCAGGGCTGCGGATTAACCGGGCCGGTGATGATGCCTCGGGGCTTGCTGTATCTGAAAAGATGCGAAGCCAGATCAGAGGATTGAATCAGGCGTCGACCAATGCCCTGAATGGAATTTCCTTTATCCAGACCAGCGAAGGCTATCTGCAGGAAACTCAGGACATCATCCAGCGGCTCCGGGAACTGGCGGTACAGGCGGCCAACGGGATCTACACCGACGAAGACCGCATGCAGATCCAGGTGGAAGTATCCCAACTCGTGGACGAAATTGACCGGATTGCCAGCCACGCCCAGTTCAACGGAATGAACATGCTCACCGGTCGTTTTGCCCGCCCCACCGGCGAAAACCTGGTTACCGCCTCCATGTGGTTCCACATTGGTGCCAATATGGATCAACGGGAACGGGTGTACATCGGTACCATGACCGCTGCGGGGCTCGGGGTCCGCAATGCCGCTGATGGAACCATCATCAGTCTGCAGACACCTGATGGGGCCAATCGTTCTATCGGTACCCTGGATGAAGCTCTTAAGAAAGTAAACAAACAGCGGGCAGATCTGGGGGCTTACCAGAACCGTCTGGAACACGCCATCCGGGGAATCGATATTGGGGCCGAAAACCTGCAGGCCGCCGAATCTCGTATCCGGGACACCGATATGGCTAACCAGATGGTTTCCTACACGAAAAACCAGATCCTCTCTCAGGCGGGAACCGCCATGCTGGCCCAGGCCAATCAGCGGACCCAATCGGTCTTGCAACTTCTGCAATAGCGTAGTACTATTAAAGGTAGCATAAAAGAAGGGACTCCCTAGGGAGTCCCCTCCTAAAGCCAGAAGTGGCGAGATCTTTGACAAATACCCTCCTGGAACTACGGGATAGAACGGGTAGCCTGTTGCAAAAATCCTCAGCGGAGGTAAGAAGAGCGACGGGCTTTCCGTTCCACCCATCGCGTAAGGGTGGGCCGTGGCGCGACGGTCCAACCGAATATGCGATCCCGTGGGGCAACCATCGGCGAAGGATAGCCGGCGGTACTATCTCAAGGAGGGTCATATATGATCATTAATCACAACATCAGTGCCATGTATGCCAACCGCCAGCTGGGCGTAACGCAGAGCGAAGTAGCCAAAAGCATCGAAAAGCTCAGTTCCGGCCAGCGGATTAATCGGGCGGGGGACGATGCATCGGGCCTCGCAGTATCTGAAAAGATGCGGAGCCAGATCCGGGGCCTTAACCAGGCAGAACGGAACATTCAGAATGGCGTTTCCTTTATCCAGACCACTGAAGGCTACCTGCAGGAAACCCAGGATATCCTCCATCGGCTGCGGGAATTGGCCGTCCAATCAGCCAACGGTATCTACACTGACGAAGACCGCATGCAGATCCAGGTGGAAGTGTCCCAGCTCGTGGATGAAGTAAACCGCATCGCCAGCCATGCCCAATTCAACGGAATGAACATGCTCACCGGAGCCTTTGCTCGCAACTCTGCGACCAACCGGATCATGCAGTTCCAGGTTGGGGCCAACATGGATCAGAATGAGCGGGTCTACATTGGTACCATGACCGCCCAGGCTCTGGGACTCCAGAATGCGCAAGGGGCAGAAGGGATTATCTCTATCGCTACCCCCGAAAGCGCTAACCAGGCCATCGGTATTGTGGATAACGCCCTGAAGCAGGTTTCCAAACAACGGGCCGACCTTGGTGCGTATCAGAACCGCTTTGAGATGGCCGCCAAAGGGGTCGCCATTGCGGCAGAAAACATGCAGGCCTCCGAATCTCGTATCCGGGATGCAGACATGGCCAGTGAGATGGTCACCTATACGAAGAACCAGATCCTGTCCCAGGCCGGAACTGCTATGCTGGCCCAGGCTAACATGAGGACCCAGTCGGTCCTGCAGCTCCTCGGCTAACAGGAAAAAAGAGCCCTTTCAAGAGACATCTGGACGTCGCCTTTTGAGAGGAAGGAGGGGGAGTTCGCGCCCTCCCCTTTTTTCTTTACTTACATAGAAAGTACAGGGAGGTGCCTATGGGTATACCAATTACCCCAGTGGGATATGGATATCCCCTGGCAGGTCTCCCGCAAGAACGAGGGTCCTTTATAGGGGCCCACCATGCAACCGGGACGGAAGGACAGGAAACCGTTCCACCGAGTACCACAGCCTTGCTGGGGAGCACGGGAACAACAAAAAGAATAGAAGAAACAGCCCAGGAACTTGAAAAAATTAGTCTGGCTTTTAACAAGAAGCTCCGTTTTGTCATCGACCATAAAACCGAGGAAGTGATTGTAAAGGTTATTGATGCGCAAACCGATAAGGTGATTAAGGAGCTTCCGCCCGAGGAACTACAGCGGCTACATCAACGGATCAAGGAAACCCTAGGAATTTTGTTTGATCAAACCGTGTAAGTTCAAACGGGCCTTAAGAAGGACCCATGTCGGATATATATATTCCTGGAGTAAAGAGCCAGTTCGATACGGAGAAGATCATCGAAGATCTCATGAAGATCGAACGGGCTCCCAAGGTTCGGGCCGAAAAGGCAATAGAAGACTACAAAACTCAGAAAACCATATGGCAGGATGTGGGTCGGCGTATTTCGACAGTACGAGAATCGGCCCGCACCCTCTATTCTTTTCAGAATCCCTTCTCAGAACGGGTTGCTAATTCCCAGGATCCGGCGGTTATCACTGCGACAGCCCGCCGGGAAGCGTCAGAACAGACCCGTACGTTTACGGTAAAGCAGCTTGCCGCGGCGGATCGTTTTCTATCAAATCCTCTCCCGGAAAACTATCGGATCCCGGAAGGAACCTATACGTTTACCATAGGAGAAGAAACCTTTAGTTTTACTTTTAGGGGGGGGAGTTTAAAGGAATTTGCCGAGGCGATCACCAAGCGAGGGAAAGATCGTCTCCGAGCCGATGTGGTTACCGTAGAACCGGGTACCCGATCCCTGCTTATCGAATCAAAAGTGACGGGATCCACCAATCGGCTCTCTTTTAAAGATGACAGTGAAAAACTAGCCCTTGCCACAGGAATGGTCGAACGAATCGATTCGGCAAGTCGAACTATCGTTGAAACTCCGCAGCTTTTTTCAGCAGGGACAAGTAAAGTGTTTACCCTGTCGCCGCCCATTCAACCGACCCAGAAGCTTGTGTTGGCCTATGAAACTGCTACCACTTTAAAAGAGGACAAGGATTCGACCGTTCAAGAAGCTCCTTCAGGGCCCCAGTTCCCCGGCGCGGGGAGTATCACCTATGGGGGCATTACCATTGAAAACGACCCTTCCACGGTGGACCTTCCTCCGTGGACGCCCCCACCGGTTCCTCCGCGGGTCGATGATCTTTCAGTAGTGACCCTTGTTTTTTCCGATGGGACAAAAAAAACCCTTCCTCCTATTCGAGACTCCACCGATTTTGTAGGCCAGGAAATTCCCCTTACGGACTTTAGCGAAGGGAAAGCCATCAGTGCAGTGGAAATCCAGAATAAAAACACCCATCGGGATGTTTCAATAAGAAATTTGCGGATCTTTAATCCCGAAGCCCGGGAAGGACTCCGTCCTAAAAACGCCATCTCTACTGCCCAGGATGCGATTCTTGCCATGGACGGCATCGAAGTACGGCGTCCCAAAAATGACGTAGACGATCTTATCCCGGGGGTTACCGTTACCCTCACGGGAGTCTCCGATAAACCGGTAAAACTCACTATTGAACCGGATAGAAAAACTGCGAAAGAGGCGATTATTACCCTGGTTGGGAACTACAACCGGCTTATGGCAGAACTGAATGTCCTTGCCCGCACGGATGATAAGATTGTCCAGGAACTCACCTATCTTTCAAAGGACGAGCAAGAGGAGATGCAGAAGAAATTGGGGACCCTCCAGGGAGACTCTACCATCAACACCCTCCGTTCGTCCCTTCAGCGGCTCATTAGTTCGAGTTACCCCACGTCCCTTGAGCGGGAACTGGCCCTACTGGCCCAAATCGGTATCAGCACCGACGCTCGAAAGGCCGGTAGTAGCCAGGGTTACGACCCTGCCCGATTGCGGGGGTACCTGGAAATCGACGAAAAGACCCTGGATGAGGCCCTGGCAAAACGGCTCCCCGCCGTAAAAGAACTCTTTGGCAATGATACCGATGGGGACCTGGTAATCGATTCGGGATTTGCCTATCAACTCAATGCGCTCCTCCAGCCGTATGTCCAGACCGGCGGTATTATCGCCCTTAAAACCTCAGGCCTTGACACTCGTATCAGCGAAGAACAAAAACGCATAGAAGCCCTGGATAAACAACTAGCCGCAAAAGAAGCAAGTCTTCGTCGCCAGTATGGTCAAATGGAAGGGGCTCTTCAGCAAATGCAAAAAACCTCCAATTCTCTTGAGCAACTTAATAATCAATCCAACAGATAAGTATACCGATAAGGAAAACTGAAGGAAGGGAATATGCAGATTACGATTAATGGTGAAACTTCAACACTTGTCCCGGATATAACGGAAGAAAATCTAGGGTCATTTCTCCAGAATCTTGAATTATCCTTTGAAATGCAGGGATCGACCCTTACCAGTATACGGGTAAATGGGACTTCTCTTACAGCGGATAGTCTTGATTCCCTCTGGTCCATGGAGCTAGAAAAGGTCCATACCCTGGATCTAGAAACAGCTAATAATCGAGAACTTCTGTATAAGGCATTTCGCTATAGCCGACAATTACTAGAAAAAGCGCAAGAACAACAAGGAACATGGGATCCTAAGGAATGGATTCATTCCCCTGCAGCCCGTCTTATTGAGGGACAAGAACCTGTTTTATATCACCATATGGTGAAAGTACTTCGGGATCTTCCTCACATGGGGGAGTATCTCCTCGAACTTCTTACAGAACGGGAAACAGAACTGCTTGAAGCGGAGAAACTCCTCCAGGACTGTCTTACTCAGCTCTCCGAACTTACCCCGCGTCTTGAAAATGTGGGGATCCTCTTTCAAACCGGACGAGATAAAGAAGTTGCTCAGTTAATTCATGACTTCAGTTTAACCTACGAAAGATGTCTTCGTCTGATTTCGTATTTGTACACCCCTCCACAACAAAATCTTTATCTTTTTATTACTGGAGAAAAGGCTTTACCTGCCTTTATAGAGGAATTAAATACGTTTTTAGAAAATTTTATTCAGGCCTATGGAAACCAGGACACGATTCTTGCGGGGGATCTGGCGGAATATGAAATCGCTCCCCGGGTGCGTGAACTGTGTACCGCCCTCCGGTCATATCTTGTGGCAAACGAGCCAGAGGATAGTTAAGCGCCTATGCTTCTTCAATCGGTGTACTTTAGAGAATCCGATCCCCGCAGTGCCATCATCTTTTTAGCCGTTGTAGGAGTGCTCATTATTATTTTGGTGATATATAATATCTGGAAAAATGGAATTTCTACCGGCACAGGGAAAGGTGGTGGTACTCTTGCCCCCCGCCGCTTTAGCCGCTGGGCCCTCCATCGGGCTGCAGCCGCCTATGGATTAGATAGAGAAGAAGAGGCCCTCCTGGAATGGATTTTCAGGCGAGCCTCCATAACAGACCCCGTAACAACTCTAGGGAACACTACTATTCTTGATCGGCTTTTTAAGAAGGCCTACCGGGACATCGAAAAAACCGCCGAAACAGAGGAGATGGCATCATATCAAAAGGCCCTCCTCTTTGCCATCCGAAACAGGGTAGAAGCTGCCCGGGGAGAACGGCTTGTTATTTCGAGCACCCGGAAACTCTCTGATAATATGGCGGCTACCATTGTCTCTCCCCGGGGAGAAAGTTACCCCGTGAGGATTATTACCGCCCGAGGAGACTACCTCCTTGTAGAAAACCCCCGGAGTGCGGTAGGAACACCAATTAAATTCCCCCGGGGAAGCAAGGTAACCCTTTCCTTCTACGCCCGTTCGAGCCAGGGGTATCGTTTCGAAAGCCGGGTTATCGATACGGTTGACACCCCCCGCGGTAAAGGGCTCCAACTTGCCCATTCAGACCACGTAGAAGCCCTGCCCAATCGTCGTTACAAACGAAAGGATGTGTATATTTCCTGCTTCTTTTCTCTTGTTCGGGTGGAAGAACGGAAGGTAGGAAGAAAAATAGAAAAGAAAACCATCGTGGATGATCGTCGTTCCCTGGGAACCATCATCAATGTTTCTGCGGGGGGCTGTGCCATAAAAAGTGTCG
The DNA here is from genome assembly GCF_004343725.1 of Treponema sp. J25. Lineage (NCBI taxonomy): Bacteria > Pseudomonadati > Spirochaetota > Spirochaetia > Treponematales > Treponemataceae > Treponema > Treponema sp. J25. The sequence continues at coordinate 59,707 of NZ_PTQW01000003.1, read as the reverse complement.
CGGCCCTTCCCGCCGGCGCGTACCTTAAAATAGAATTTGAAGACCCCCAGGCAAAAACCCTGGCGGCCCTAGGAAGAATTGTACGAACCAACAAGACCATGAGCATGGGAGGGGTAATGCATATTCAGTTTGTCAAAATTCCCCGAAAAACCCTTAATACCATCAATGCCATGGTGTTTGAGTACGACCAGGATTGAAAAAGCCCCTCTTTTCTTTTAGTATGTATAGAGTATGAAAGTCCTGGAAATAAAGAATATAGAGAAAAAGGAACACCCTATTCTGTACCGCCGTTCCTTTCAGGCCACGGCGGTGCTTGAGGTGTTACACAATCCCATCGAACGGACGATTGAATTCACCGTGGAACATACTCCCCTGGGGAAACGGGAAATTCAGGTACGGATCATAGAACCTGTAGAATATCCACTGCTTCCCCTGCTGCGCGAATTACGGCATCATATCAGTCACCTCGATAAAACAGGAGGCCTTCCCTGATTCGGGTCACTGTGCACACCCCTGAAGAGATGACCCAATGGGGAAGGTGGATAGGTGAACGCCTTACACAGGGGGAGGTGCTTGCACTATACGGAGGCCTCGGAGTAGGCAAGACCACCCTTGTGCGGGGAATTGCGGAGGCCCTGCATGTGCAGGAACCCGTGACGAGTCCCACCTACACCATCATAAATGAATATGAAGGGGATATGCCCATCTACCATATTGATGCGTATCGTCTTCGCGGCAGTGATGATGCGTTTTCTATAGGAATAGAAGACTACCTGTACGGGAACGGGATCTGTATTATTGAGTGGGCCGAGCGGATCCAGGAAGTACTGCCAGCAGAAGCAATCTCGGTGGATATTAGCATTATAGGAGAAACGGACCGGCTACTCACCCTTACCCATCCTCGTTTTATGGTGTAATTATAAAGGAACTCCTATGAACATACTGGCGTTGGACACGGCGACAGATATTTTATCGATGGCACTTCAAACAGCAAAAGGTATCTGGTATACCGAAATTGATGGGGGGCTCCACCATTCGGAGCGTCTTATTCCCCTCGTCGATGCCCTGCTGGCCCAGGCCCAGTGCCCCCGGGAAGATTTAGAACTCCTTTGCTGCATGGAGGGCCCCGGCTCTTTTACCGGGCTCAGAATCGGTTTTGCCACTGTAAAAGGTTTTGCACTGGCATTGGGGATTCCCTACATAGCTATTCCTACCTTGGACTGTTATGGATGGGCCCATCGACACTGGCCAGGAACGGTGGTGCCCCTGATAGACGCCAAAAAGCACTCGGTTTTTACCGCCCTGTATCAAGGGGGAACCCCCATCAGTGCCTACCTGGACATAGAGATATCCCATCTTGCAGAACTCCTTAGGGGTACACCACAGCCCTATCTTTTTACCGGCCCTGATGCCCCCCGTTTTTATGAAGGAGAAGCAAACATAATAGGGGGCACAAATTGTTATCTTGACCCAGGGGCCCGAAAAGGAAAGGCCCGGGAACTACTGGAAATTGCTCAAAAGCGCTATACACTTAATCCTAGAGGGGATGATCCCCAGAAGGGCCCCCGGTACTTAAGAAAAAGTGATGCGGAACTGGCAAAGGAAGGAAACCATGAAGGACCTATCGGAAGAAGCGGAGGAGATGCTTGAACCCGTAGAAGAAACAGCATTCCTTGAAGAAGAAGAGAGCCCGTCCCCGGGTATACCCGCCGAAGGAAACATCCCCCTCTGTATGCGGTCCTTTATCAATAGCATGTTTCCCGTGCTCCTCGTAGATAAGGAACTCCGCATCCTCTTTACCAATCGGGCCTGTGCAAACCTTTTTACCAACTATTGTACCCTCGTAGGAAATTATTTTACTGATATTTTCGGGAAAGCCCTTGGTATAGAAGCAATGAAAGAGATGCTTCTCCATATAAGAACGGGCAAACAGGGCTATTCTTGGAAGGGTTTTGTTAAAACCAAACGGCGGGACGCGGGATCTTTGGAGACAAAACTGTACCTGTTCCCTGCCCTTTTAAATAAAGAAGAACCCGAACAGTTTATCATCCTCTTTGACGATGTAACCGAAGAAAACAAGAAAATTCTGCAGAGTATTTACGCAAGTCTTCTTGAAGCTTCTAAATTAAAAGACAATGACACCGGCAAGCACATCATGCGGGTAAATTACTATTCAAGCCGTCTTGCCCGGGAACTCTATAATAAACCAGGCTATGAAGAGGTAGATCGGGATTTTATCGAAGATATTGGGTTTTTAGCCTCCATGCACGATGTAGGGAAAATCGGTACCCCCGACGATATTTTGAACAAAGAAGGGCCCCTGGAAGAATGGGAGTGGACCATCATGAAGGAACACACAAAGAACGGCGCCTTTATTCTATCCACCTACCCCAATCCCATGGCCCGGGACATTGCCCTGAATCACCATGAACGCTGGGATGGGACGGGGTACCCCTTCCAGTTGGAAGGGACCATGATTCCCCTCGCGGCCCGTATTGTGACCATCGCAGATGTGTATGACGCCCTCCGCATGAAACGGACCTACAAACCGGCCTATGATCACCTTACGGCGGTAAGAAAAATGGCTGAATGGCGGGGCAAACACTTTGATCCCCATCTTTTTGACGTGTTTTATGCAATCCACGAAGAGTTTAATCGTATCTTTGAAGAAAACAAGGATCCACCGCTTTAAGAATGGTTTTTGTCCCCCCTGGGATCTTCCGGCTTCGTAAGGGGAAGATTGGGGAGGGCCGGAGCCGATTCGGCGGCCGCCCGGTTTTCTCTCATGATCGCATCGAACACTTCCTGCCGATACACCTTGACAGCAGCAGGGGCTTCCACCCCCAGTTTTACCTGATCGCCCCGGATTTCGATCACCGAAATAGAGATATCGGTGCCGATCATGATTTTCTCGTTAACCTTTCGTGAAAGAATCAGCATGGGGCCTTCCTCGTCATCTCAAGTTCTGCCAGAATATCGTGCTTGGTCTTCCAGCGAGGATCCGTCAGCACCACCTGCTTTCCCAGATGATTCTCCCGGTTTATTACGAGGGGTCCCTGCAGATTAGCCGTCATAGGAGCGCCCGTCGGTGGGATGGTGATGATAGCAAAGACGAGGGCATCCTGGGGTCTTGCAAGGCCAATGGCAAGGAGTTCCTCATCGGAAACATCCAGTTCATAATCGGGCCGAAACAAGAAGGGATCTATCAAAATAAAGGCCACCTGTTCACTATCCAGGGACTGGAGCCAGTAAAAAGGTTGCTGCTGCGCATCCAGGAGCACGTATTCCTTGAGTCCTTCAAACCCATACAAGCCATCGGGGAAGGTAATCCGCTGTCGTTCATCCACATCAATCAGGCCATAGGCCTTTGTTGCTACTTTCATGGGTACTCCTATCGTAAGTAATCAAGCAAGGTGGGGGGTGTAATCTTAGCGGCGGTCTGCAACGTGGCCTTATGCACAAAATCGAGCATGCTGAGTTCCGTCGCAGCCTGAGCAAAGTCCAGGGAGGAAACCCGGGCAAGGTTAGCGGTCACATCGGGGATCTCCTCATTCAGGCGCTTCCAGGTAACCTCCGACCGTTCCTGACGACTGCCGAGTTCCGCCAGGCGGCTTTCCAGATTATCCAGCGCCAGATCAATCCCCCCAATACCCTGGCTTCCAACCATATCGGTATTTCCCTGAAGAAGGGCATCCCGCAAACGGATCACCATATCAAACACCGAACCACCCGAAACCCGGGCGGCCGGATGCCAGTTGGGAGCCCCCGGATCGGCCGTATCCCGGAGAATGCCCAGATCTTTTAATATCCGGGATCCCTGCTCATCTTCCAGCCTAATGAGGTGGGGATTAGTTCCTTCAAGGGCAAGCCCCCGGGTTACCGGGTCCACGTAGGCCTTTACCGGCGCCGGGGACTCGTTGATCTTTGCCACAATGGCATGAACCGTGTCTCCGGGCTGTACTTCTACCCGGTACCCATCCACATAAAAGGCCCCCGCCGCCTGAGCCCGATATCCTGTAGCATCGAACGAAGAAAAAATTTGCATCCGTTCAGCCCAGAAGGCTTCTCCCCCTCCAATATCAAGATTGATGGTGGTGTTCTCCGCAATTTCCGCCCGCCGATTACTCCCCGCCCCCTGATATTCTACCCTAACAATCATTGACTCGCCTCCGCCGGGGGCAGTCCCTTCCACAATGCGGAAGGGCTCGGTAAAGGCCTTATCCCCCGCAAAAAGCCGTTTTCCATCCGGTCCAAGGGCGTTCGACACCTGCACGAGTTCCTTTAATAATTCATTTACCTCCACCGCTATGTTTTTAAGATCCCCCTGAGTGTACACCCCATGGGCACCCTGGACCGCTAATTCCCTGATCCGTTGGAGCACATCCACGGCCTGGCGAAGGTGCCCATCTACTACCTTGTAGTGATCGACCGACGCAAGAGAATTTTGCTCAAACCGCTTAAGGCGGGTAAGGTACGATTCATAGCGGACCGCATGGCTTGCCGCAAGGGGATCTTCCCGGAGTTCCTTAATCCGTTTCTGGGTGGCCATCTTTGTCTGCAAGGTAGAAAGATCCTGTTCGTGCCGCCGAAGATAGAATTGCATATCGTTGTTGGGCATATCGGTGCTAATGCGTCTCATGGTTTATCACACCCCCAGTCGATTGATGATAGTATCCAGCATTTCATTAAAGGTGCTGATAAAACGGGCCGCCGCGGCATAGCCATGCTGGTATTTTATCATCTGAGAAAGTTCCTCATCGATATTTACCCCTGAAATGGAGTCCCGCATATCCTTAAGCTGTTTCATGATCCGGTTCTGGATTTCCAGGGCCCGATCACTTTGTTCTCCCCATAATCCAACCCGAGCCACCGCATCGGCAAAATAGTCATCGAAGGTTCCGAGGCGTCCCACCATAACCACCGTATTGCGCAGGCGAGCGATTTCCAGGGCCGCTTCCCCATTACCCGGATTGGCGGGCTTACCGTTTTCTCCATAGCCGCTTGCAATGGAGAAGGGATCTTTTACCAGAGCCTGATTCACCTCTATCCAGCCTGAGGGATGAGCTATGGGGGCTACCGCATAGGAACCACTCTCTCCCCGAAGGGCGGTAACCGCATTCGCCTGGTCCCATCGGAAGGCCCCTTCCGGCCCCCGGTTCTGGAGAATCCCCGCATAGCCTTCCAGGAAACGGCCCGAATCCGCCACATATCGAATCACAAAATCAGGATTGGCGGGATTAGCCGCGGGAGTCCCCTTAAGGGTAAGACGTCCTTCCCGGTCAAGGCGGGCAACTACTTCCGCCCCGGCGTTATTAATACGCTGCACCACATCGGCCACCGTATCGGTAGGATAGTAGGGGATGTCCACCGTACCTTCCGCCGCAGCCAGGGTAATGGTTCCTTCAAGGCCTATCTGGGCCCGTTCTTCCAGTTTATTGGTTCCGGTAATACGGAAAATATAGGTAGAATCATACTGGCCATCGCCGTTTCGATCGTAATTGCCATTTACATTGGTAACAAAGGGATGTTCGGTAAAGAAATCGAGGCCCGTTTTTCCATTTATGCCATACCCTGCCCGGTGAGCGTCGTTCACCAGGTCGATAAAATTCATGGTCATCGTATCAAGGCTCTGGATTTCATCCCGTACGGTTTTATCCCGTAACTCCAAAAGGGCCGCCAAACTTCCGCTTTCAAAATGGGCCTCTTCTCCGGTTTCTTTCCAGATTACCCGGGAATAGCCCTCCGTATCGATACCGCTGACAAGATCAAACTGACGACCAATCCGACCCTGGACTAACACAAAGCCCGCTGTATGGATGATAAACTCATCGGGGTCTCGCGTATCAGTAGTAATGTTGATAAGGGAAGACAGTTTTTCCACCAAAAGGTCCCGCCGATCATATAAATCATTGGGATTGTCGCCCTGGGCCCGAATTTTCTGGATTTCTTCGTTCAATTTTGCGATTTGCCGGGAAAGGTCGTTTATCCGTTTAACGGTTCCCTGAATATCCTCTTCCGCCATGTTCTGGAGATTCTTAAGCCCCTTATATCGCTCCCGGATCGTATCGATAAGGGTTTTCCCCCGTTCCAGGACCGCCTTGCGCGGGGCCGCATCGGCAGGATGGAGGGAAAGCTCCTGCCAGGCATCCCAGAACGCGTCCATCCGTCCCCGGATGGAAACATCCGCCGGTTCGTTGTAAAGCCGTTCCATCATGAGGATATACTTATCCCGGGTTTCCCAGTACCCCTCTCCACTCCCCTGGGCCACAATCCGCTTATCTAAAAGCTCATCCCGGGCTCGAAGGATCCGTTCCACCACCACACCCTGACCGATCTGGCCCGGCGTTTCTTCCCGATTGAGCCCAGGAAGATACAGGGGCTCAAAGGGGGTAAATTCTACCCGCTGACGGGAATAGCCTTCGGTAGAAGCATTCGAAAGGTTGTGTCCCACCGTCGCTAATCCTTGCTGATGGGCTACCAGGGAACGCTTTCCGATTTCTATAGGCATAAAGGTAGACTGCATGGAGGGGCTCCTTGTTGTACTTACCCTACAGGGTTTTATTCAAAATAAGGCTTCGCATCTCCGGATGACGTTCTTTACCATCGGGGGTATACATTTTACCCCGCCGATCAGGGAATGCCACCTGCAATACTTCCTGTAACAGCGAACGGGAAAAGGTTACATAGTCCTGAAGGGTCTCGTTGGCAAGGCGCACCCGAAGGGTTCCAATCTTAAGTTGCCGATAGGCATCGGTAATTTCCCGTCGTTCTGGTTCCGGAAGTCGGCAAACAATCCCATAAAAGGGAGTTGTAAGAGGATCAACCTCTAATTCATGGGCCAATTCTTTAAAAAGGGTATTTCGTTTTTCTTCAAGGGCCACAAATTCTTCGTTATAGTTTTGTAATCGTTCCAGTACGACATGAAGATCTTCGAATTCCCGATTACTCAGGGCACTACGGAGAATCTCCTGGGTTGCAGAAATCCGTTCTATTAAGGCGACTTCTTCTCGTAATAGCTGCAGACACAGGGTCACCTTCTCTTCGTGGGGATTATGGGTCTTTTTCATCTTCATGACAGGCCTCCCACTTCTAGTATCGGCAAAAAAGACCGGAACCTGAGAAAAGTTGTAAGTTCTTAGATGAGGAGGGAAGAACTAAAAAAGGGTACAGAAAAAAATAGTAAGACTTATCAACAAGAGCGCTACGGTTAAGCCATACACCCACCAGGGAAGGGGCTCTGGGCCTTCAGAACCAAAGGTATAAGAACGAACAAAGGGCAACCAGCCTTTTCCCCGTCTCTTTTCATTAATAGGTAAGGCCGAATAGCCACAGACGGGACAGCCTTCTTTAAAGAGATCCTCTGCCCCAACAAAACCGCAGCGGGGACAGCGGACATGAACAAAAAATCGACCACAATGGGGGCAGACCCGGGCATTCCGGGGAACCTCCTCGCCACAGTGTTCACAAAAAAAGCGGGGACGAGTTCCTCCTCCTTTCATTGGTTCCCCCCTCTTTTCACTGAAATTTCTCCCCTTGTTCTGCGGAAACCTGTAACCGTCGTTTCATATCCCGGGCAAAATCCCAGGCGGCTTTTTTTAGAGCCCCGTCGGGAAGGGATACTCCACCCGGAGCATCCATCCAGAGGTACAGGGAAGGATGCGCTTCCGGCAGGGGAATATGATACACCTGTTCTCCATCGGGACTTACCGCAATCCAGCGCTCACTCCCATAGCGAAATTCTACCATCGCAGAAGAAAAGAGAAAGGACCCTTGCAGGATAGGCTCGGAGAAAAACGTTTCTTTTGAAATTGAGCCTGTCCACTGGAGAGTCCAGTGATCATACAGAAACAAAGCCTGGAAACTGGTATCTCCTCGCTGGAGCACCGTTTGATGGGGCCTTCCAAACCACACATACCAGAGGGCGGCAAGGGCCTCGATATGAGAAGGGATAGAACTGACCGAATAGAGGGTTGCCCCTTTAAGGGGGCCCCAGGGCCTTTCCCGAAACAAACGGGCCAGTTCAATATAGAGGGGATCCAGAAGCAGAGAAAGAAACAAGCTATCCTCTTCTCCGCTGTCTGTAGGAAGAAGAGGAATTTTTTCGTATGACACGTTTTTTCCTCTCTATAAAAAACGGGCCCTCCGCCTCAACTTTTCACTGTTCGGAAGTAGGACCTTTTTATATGATGGGCACCGTTACCGTGTAGAGGGCCTTCGCTGTTCCTAGGGGGTACCAAAGGAATGGTCCCCTTCTGTTTCTCCTTATGTGGCTATACCGCCTCAGCAGCACAACCACCACCCGAAGCGGCAGCACAGGAAGTACAGGAATCCTTTTTTGCCTCCGATGAGGTGCTTTTTTGAGATCCCTTGCCTTTACCGTTATCGGTTACATAAAAACCAGAGCCTTTAAAGATAATACCCGTGCCCCCATTGATAAGACGACGAACGTCCTTTCCACATTGGGGACAGGACCGTAAGGGGGCATCGCTCATATTCTGGAAAGCTTCAAACACATGACCACAGCTTTTGCATTCGTACTCATAGGTTGGCATCGCTTTATCCCCTTTACCTTATGGAATCGTTTTTTTCGAAGTAGAATATACTAATAAGCGAGAAAAAAGTAAAGCTATGTCCTGCGAAGGAATAGGTTTGCTTTCGATAACAAGAGATGTTTCTTCCTGTTGTATGTTCCCTGTTGAAAGGAGGGACATCAGAAGCTGCGCAAGAGGATCCTGTCCAGGCCCCCCGGGAAGAGGCAGGGTCCCCGCAAAACGCTGGGACAGCCGCAGAAGGGCCGAAAGGGCCCGTGCATGGGACACTGAGGGGGTTTGCAGGGCAAGATACAAGCAATAGGGGCTATCCTTCTCGGTACCCTCCGGGGGTATTTCCTCGAGTACCCAGAAAACCCGTTCTATGGGTACGGAAAGAGGAACCGAGAGGGTTTCAAGAGAAGCGGCAACGGTCTGAAACGGTTCATTAAGCCAGCCAATGAGGATCACCCTTCCCTTTTGACGGGAAGAAAAAAATGAAAAAGCCTTCTTATCCGGCATGGGATAAGAAGAAGGGGCGTTTGCCGGTACTGGAGATTGGGAACCGATAGAAAGAGCGGAGGTCCCCGCTGGCTTTACCCTGTTCAAAAGTTCCCTAAAAGGGATCCCCTCAGGAGCATTGGAAAGCAGGAGGGTATGCTCCTCTGTCTGCAAGGAAAGGCCCTCTTGAGCATTATACCAAAAGGGGATTCCTTCCGCAGAACGGCGTTTTTTCCATGCAGGATGCCACCAGAGGGACCAATTGATTTGCCAAGCGGGGTAGCGCCCTTCTAACAGGGCAACCCATGCACTTTGCCCCTCCCCGGCTGCATACAGGACCATGCTTATCTGTTCCGTCACCTTCAAGCCCTGCCGGATGCTTTCGTTAGCGGGAAGGGTTCGTTCTATTTCTGTCCGCAGGCCTGCCGCATCCGCAATCCGGGCCCCCATATAGAACTGCCCCCCCGGCGGTAAAGCAAGGAGAGAGTTCAGGAGCACATCGAAGGGATCCTTTTCGGGAAGGGGGCGGGAGGGAATGGTGGCACAGGAAATCACAAAGATTCCACAGAGGGCCCCCACCGTCCAGAGGATGTTCCGGGAAATCACCCGCCCTCTGTCTGATCTTTTAAAAAAGAAGTGCCCTTTCATGCTCCTAGGCCTTTTCCAGGGCCACCTGCCAGGTTTCGTCCCCGGCCTCAATGGCAGTCATACCAGGAACGGCTTGCCAGACACTGTCGAGTGCCAGGGTTTCCTGGGCTACATAGCTCTGGAAGGCTCGAAAAGCCTTTTCCAGGCGCTCTGAACCATGCACCCACAAACGAATGCGATCGGTAACCTCAAGGCCCTTTTCTTTTCGCAAATTCTGGATCCCCCGGACCAGGTCCCGGATATCACCCTCCTGGGCAAGTTCTTCGGTTATTTCCGTATCCAGCGCCACCGTAAGGGTTCCCTCGTTAAGAACCCGGAGATTTGCCTTTTCCAGGCGCCGAATGTCCAGTTTATCCGCCGTAAGTTCCAGGGTCCGGCCATTAATATCCAGGGAAAGGACCGAGCCTTCCAGGATACTCTGAATTTCCCGCTGGCTTAAGGCACTGATGCGCTGGGCCGCGATTTGCATGTCCTTACCAAGCTCTTTTCCCAGCACCCGGAAGTTTGGTTTTGCCTGATATTCCACCAGGTCTTCTTCGTTATCCCGGAACACCACGGTTTTCACATTCAGCTCTTCCCGGATGATTTCTTCCATCTCAATGAGGACCTTCTTTTCTTCCGGGTTGCGGGTCACCAGTTCTACGGTTTTCAGGGGTTGCCGCACCTTGATATTGTACTGGTAGCGCAGGGCCCGTCCCATGGAAACCGCATGTTGCACCACCTGCATCCGGTATTCAAGTTGAAGATCCCGCCGGCTCTTTTGAGACACCGGGAAGTCCGCCAGGTGCACCGACAGGGGGTCCCCATCGGTTTTAAGGTTCTGCCAGATGGCCTCGGTCACAAAGGGAATGAAGGGAGCCGCCACCAACGTAAAGGTTTTGAGCACCTGATAGAGGGTTCCGTAGGCTTCGGTTTTATCCTGATCGTTTTCGCTGCGCCAGAAGCGGCGCCGGGACCGACGGATGTACCAGTTATTCAATAAATCGATAAACTCAACAATCGGATCGATGGCCCGATTCATATCGTAGGCATCGAGGGCCGCCGTCACCTTTTCTACAAGGCCCTCCGAAACCGAAAGGATCCAGCGATCCAGAGGATTGGAAGGATTCTCGGGGGCCCCCGTTGGATGGATACCATCGATATTTGCGTAGGTCACGAAGAAACTGTAGGAGTTCCACAGGGGAATAAGGATGCTCTTCAGGACTTCCCGGACCCCTTCATCGGAATAGCGGAGATCTTCGGCTTTTACCACCGCCGAATGCATCAAAAAGAGCCGTAGCGCATCGGCCCCAAAAGTGTTAATCACATCCATGGGGTCCGTATAATTCCGGAGGCTTTTAGACATCTTCTTGCCATCCGATGCCAGCACAAGACCATTCACCACACAGTTTTTAAAGGCCGGTCGATCAAAGAGGGCCGCCGCAAGAATCGTCAGGGTATAGAACCATCCCCGGGTTTGATCGAGCCCCTCGCTGATAAAGTCTGCGGGGAAATGGGCCTCAAAGAATTCCTTGTTTTCAAAGGGATAATGATTCTGGGCGTAGGGCATGGCCCCCGATTCAAACCAACAGTCCAGCACTTCGGGGATCCGGCGCATGGTTCCCCCACAACTACAGGGAATGGTAATACTATCCACAAAGTGCTTGTGGAGATCCGTTACCTCCTGTCCTGAAAGGCGCTTCAGTTCTTCCCGACTCCCTACGCAAATGGTGGTTCCACAGTCCGGACACTTCCAGATAGGCAGGGGATTTCCCCAATAGCGGTTACGACTGATAGCCCAATCCCGGGCCCCCTCAAGCCACTTGCCAAACCGGCCATCCTTAATGTGATCCGGCACCCAGTAAATTTGCTGATTTGCCCGGAGCATCCGGTCCTTAATTTTGGTGACATTCACAAACCAGGAACTGATGGCCCGGTAAATGAGGGGGCTGGAACAACGCCAGCAGTGGGGATAGGCGTGGAGAATCTGCTCCCGCTTTACAAGCTTTCCTTCTGCCCGCAAACGTTCAATAATCGCCTTATCCGCATCCTTAACAAAGAGTCCCCGGTAATCGCTGACATCCTCGGTAAAACGACACTCCGCATCGACGGGGCAAATAGTAGGCACCCCCGTTCCCTGAAGCACCCGCTGGTCATCCTCGCCAAAACCAGGGGCGGTATGCACAATACCCGTACCGTCCTCGGTAGACACAAAGTCCCCGGGATACACCCGGAAGGCGTTCTGTTCCGCCGCACTGACAAAATAGGGGAAAAGGGGCTCGTAGGTAAGCCCCACGAGTTCAGAGCCCTTCTTTTTCCAGATAACCCGATATTCCTCAGGGGTTTTGTAATACGCTCCCAGGCGGGCCTCCGCAAGAATATAGCGCTCCTGCCCATCCTGGACCAAAGCATACTCGATATCCGGTCCTACCGTCAGGGCCAGGTTAGAAGGAAGGGTCCACGGTGTGGTGGTCCAGGCAAGAAGGTAGGTATCCCCCTCTTTTCCCAGGCTTCCCAAGCCCGCCTTTTCGGCGGCGGTTCCTGATCCAGCGCCGGTAACCTTGAACCGTACCGTGATAGCCGGATCGTGTACATCCTTATAGCCCCCCAGGTTCAATTCATGGTTTGAAAGGACCGTCGAACAGCGGGGACAATAGGGAAGAATGTAGTATCCCTCATACAGGAGGCCCCGTTCCCACAGGGTCTTCATAACCCACCAAATGGATTCCATATAATCGGGATCCATGGTTTTATAGTCATTGTCGAAATCTACCCAACGTCCCAGGCGGGTTACAATGCGACGCCATTCCTTTACATACCGAAGTACCGAGGCCCGACAGGCTTCATTAAAATTAGCCACCCCATATCGTTCGATATCGGTTTTAGAATTAAGACCCAGTTCTTTTTCGATAAGGTTTTCCACCGGCAGGCCATGGCAGTCCCAACCAAAACGGCGCTCTACCTTCTTCCCCTTCATGGTCTGATAGCGGGGAATAATATCCTTAATAGTCCCCGGGACAAAATGCCCAAAATGGGGTAACCCCGTTGCGAAGGGGGGCCCATCGTAAAACACAAACTCTTCAGCCCCCTCTCGCTGAGCGATAGACTTCTTAAAAATGTCGTGCTCTTCCCAGAATTTAAGGACCTCTTCCTCCAATTTTGGGAATTCTACTTTGGGATCCACACTTCTGTACACCGCGCTCCTCCATATTCGATCAGAGCCTGCCATGGATACCCACGGGATCAGGTTCTTTTCAATATATTATTTATACTATATAATACACAAGTCCCCAGGGAAGATCCCTTCGGCGGGCGGGCTACCGTTCAGGACAAGCAAAAAAGAGGCCCTCCTTCGATAAACTGCCACCGCTCGGGATCAGCGATTTTCCTGGTATGAAAGGTATAATAATGCAAGAAGCAAAACGATTACAAGAGATATACGACCTTCTTACCCAGCAGTACCCCGATACCCGGCCCTTGCTCCATTTCAGGAATCCCTTTGAGCTCCTGGTGGCTACGGTGCTCTCGGCCCAATGTACCGATGCAATGGTTAATCGGATCACCCCCCAGCTCTTTGCCCGGTATCCAGGTCCAGCGGACCTTGCAGATGCTTCCCTTTCAGAACTGGAGGATCTTATTCGACCGACGGGCTTTTATCACACCAAGGCTCGATACCTGGTAACCCTTGCCCAGAAAATCGTCGCCGACCATGGGGGAAAGGTCCCCGCCACCATGGAAGAGCTTACGGCCCTCCCGGGGGTGGGTCGCAAAACCGCCAGTGTAATCCTCGCTACCTGTTATGGGGTACCGGCCCTTATTGTGGACACCCATGTACTACGGGTAAGCCGGCGACTTGGCCTGAGCAAGGGGAAAACCGCTGAACAGGTAGAACAGGACCTGGCCCGACACTTTTCCCCTGACCGCTGGATACCCATAAGTCACGGCCTGAATCGACACGGCCGCTCCTGTTGCTTTGCCCGTAAACCATCCTGCCCGATCTGCATCATACACCATATTTGTCCCTTTTTTATCGATTTACAACGGTGATATTTTTAGATATACTACTCAATACTAAGGACATATAAGGACATCAGTATGGGAAATCAAAAAATACCGGCTACACCTTCGATTCGACGCTTACCTTCCTATCTTCATATCATCCGGCAGGCCCAACGGGACGGGCTTGAGTACATTTCTGGAACCGTGATTGCGGAGGAACTCAATTTAGAAGCAATCCAGGTACGGAAGGACCTGGCGATTACAGGTATTGTAGGAAAACCAAAGAAGGGGTATCCCGTTCATGCCCTTATTACAGCAATTGAACACTTTCTAGGCTGGGATTCCATCCGAGATGCGGTTCTCGTAGGGGTGGGTAATCTGGGCTCTGCCCTCTTGGGATATCAGGAATTTCAATTCCATGGGCTTAATATCATTGCCGCCTTTGACAAGGATCCTAAAAAAATCGGATCCTCCGTTCACGGAGTCCCGGTGATGCCCGTGAGCACCATGGAAATGCAGATCCGCAACCTGGGTGTTAAAATGGCAATTCTTACGGTACCTTCTGCTTTTGCCCAGGAAACGACGGACATCCTGGTAAAGGCGGGAATTACGGCAATCTGGAATTTTACCAATGTAAAACTGAAGGTTCCAGAAAACGTGGTCGTTCAAAAGGAAGATCTTTCTTCCGGATACGCCATGCTCTGCGTGATGATTCAGATGGCCCAAATGCAGCCCAAAAAATAGGCCCTTTTTCTGAGGGAAAGCGGTGCACAAAGAACGAATACCCCCCAGAACTCCTCCATCCCTGCAAGAAAAGCAGGGAACAGCGCCCGAGGCCGGCGTGTCCTCCTGTGAAAGCACTAAAGGGGACCCACCTCATAAGATCGAGTATCAAAAGGAAATTCTCTATAATCGTATCCTCAAACGATATCGACACCTGCGAAAATGGGCCAGCCGCATTGGGACAAACGCCTATCGCTTGTATGATCGGGACATCCCCGAGATTCCCCTGGTACTCGATTTCTATGATGGTATGATTGCAGGAGCCCTGTACGAGCGACCCTATCATAAGGATGAACAGGAAGAAGCGCTGTGGCTCAGGCATATGCAGGAAAGTGTTGCCCGGGCCTTGCAGATTCCCGAAGACCATATCTTTCTCCGGCAACGACGACGACTTAAGAATCGAAGAGGAGGGGCAGTACAATATCAACGTTTCTCCGAAAAGGGCATCACCCAAACCGTCACAGAAGGGGGACTTCTTTTTCAGGTGAACCTCTCAGATTACCTTGATACGGGTCTTTTCCTGGATCATCGAAAAAGCCGCGCCTTTATTCGTTCCATTGCCGGCGGGAAACGGGTGCTCAATCTCTTTTGTTATACCGGCGCCTTTTCTGTGTATGCCCTGGCAGGCCAGGCCGCTTCGGTAGATTCGGTGGACCTCTCCAGGAACTACCTGGAGTGGGCTCAGCACAATTGCGCCCTTAATCAGCTTGAAGCGACCTTCGTGCCGGTAGAAACCTATGAACGATGGTATGGGGCTCCTTTCCCCGGGAGAAACTCGTCACCGCCCCCCCCTCTGCGACACCGGCTTATTCGGGCAGATGTACTTCGGTTTGTACAAGAAGCCCGGAAACAGGGCCTTCAGTGGGACCTTATCATTCTGGATCCACCAACTTTTTCTAATTCAAAAAAAATGGAAGGTGTCCTGGATATTCGGCGGGACCACGTTGCGCTTATTACGACCTGCCTTGATATTCTTGCACCTGGCGGGGTCCTCTGGTTCTCAACCAATGCCCGACACTTTCAGCTAAAGGCTGAAGCTCTTTTGCAGCGGCATCCTCGCCTACACATTAAAGACCTTACCACTACGACGATTGATGAAGACTTCCGCGGCAAAATCCCCCGCCGCTGTTACCTCTTTATGCCGGAGAAATCCTAAAGGTAAAACCCCTTCATCGATATCTTTTAGAAACGAAAAAGGGCCAACAAAAAACGGTAAGAGCTACGTCTAACTCAGAAGAACACTGACCGCCGTTTTCAACACAAAGGAAAAATACTTTTTGCCTTTTTTTACGATTTACGATAGGAGCATCTTTCCCCCACCCACTCTTTTTCACTCAAGGATGGGGGAATTTTTCAATACAAAGAACAGGGACGTTATTCTTTAATATTGAACTTCTTGCGGAACCGTTCAATACGACCGGCGGTATCTACCAATTTCTGCTTTCCCGTAAAGAAGGGGTGGCAGGCGGAGCAAATTTCCACATTGATATTCTTAACGGTTGAACGGGTTTCGATCACATTGCCACAGGCACAGGTAATCTTGGTCAACTCATACTTGGGGTGAATACCCTCTTTCATAGGTCCTCCACAACACTCACTAATCTATGGCTGCAGTCCCCGTATTCATAGACCGCAGGAACGCCTCATTATTCTTAGTTTTTTTCATTCTGTCAATAAGGAGCTCGATGATCTCAATATCATCCATGGGATTGATAACCTTCCGGAGCACCCAGATCTTCTGGAGTTCCTCTTCGGTAAGGAGCAGTTCCTCTTTTCGGGTGCCACTCTTTTTAATATTGATGGCAGGGAAGAGGCGTCGATCCGAAAGCCGCCGGTCCAGGTTGATCTCCATATTACCGGTGCCTTTAAACTCCTCAAAAATAACCTCATCCATACGGCTCCCTGTTTCGATGAGGGCTGTGGAAATGATGGTGAGGCTCCCCCCTTCTTCGATGTTTCGGGCGGCCCCAAAAAAGCGCTTCGGTTTGTGCAAAGCATTAGAGTCAACCCCACCGGAAAGAATTTTACCTGACGTAGGCACGGTCTGGTTATAGGCTCGGGCAAGGCGGGTAATAGAATCCAACAGGATGACCACATCTTTTTTGTGTTCCACCAGGCGCTTAGCCTTTTCTAGCACCATCTCTGCCACCTGCACATGGCGGGTCGCCTGTTCATCAAAGGTGGAAGAAATGACCTCCGCCCGCACGGTCCGCTCCATATCGGTAACTTCTTCCGGCCGCTCATCGATAAGTAAAACAATGAGATAAACCTCTGGGTGGTTCTGGGTAATCGCATTGGCGATTTTTTGCATCATGATGGTCTTACCGGTTCGGGGGGGTGCCACAATAAGGGCCCGCTGGCCCTTCCCGATGGGACAGAAGAGGTTAATAATCCGGGTAGAAATTTCTTCGGGGGTGGTTTCAAGATTCAATTTTTGATTGGGATAGAGGGGCGTAAGGTTATCGAAGGGAATACGGCTCTGGGCCACCGAAGGATCATCATAGTTTACGGTTTCCACCCGAAGCATGGCAAAGAACCGTTCCCCTTCCTTGGGGCTGCGAATCTGGCCATAGACGGTGTCTCCCGTCTTAAGGGCAAACAGCCGAATTTGACTCGGGCTAATGTAAATATCATCGGGCCCGGGGAGGTATGAATTCTGGGGACTCCGCAAGAATCCATAGCCATCGGGTAAAATTTCCAGGGACCCATACGCATAAATGATTCCCCCCCGTTCGGTGTGGGCCTTCAGAATCGAAAAGATTATTTCCTGCTTCTTTAATGTCACCATGTCTTCGTGACTAATTCCGTAGAAAGCCGCGAGTTCCCGCAGGTCCTTCATATTGAGACGGGTAAGCTCATTGATCGAAAGACGGGGCTTTCCTGAATCCTGATCGCTCCGGGGTTCGGGTTTGCCATAAATATCCGGCATCGTAATAGGCAGCTGATAAAAAGAAGGGAACGCAGGAGCTTCAAGGGAGGTGGCACTTACGGAGGAACCCGTGGCAGAAGAAGCGCTTCCATTACCATTATTCCAATTGCCGTTTCCTCCCACAGCAGCACTCCGCCCCTGGCTACGGTCATAGGGACGTCGGCCCCGGGTGCGAACAACCACTCGGGCCTGCGGGACCGATTCTCCCCCTTCGTTTATTATTTCATCTGCCGGCGAAGCAGTGACGGGGGATTCCCGTTCTTGTATGCCCCCAGAAGAATTTTCTTCAGAACTCAGAGAGATTTCTTCGTCTCCCCCCCGATGATCTTCTGAAAAAGAAGAAAACGTTTCTTGCTCTCCCGTGGTTTCCAGAGAAGAAGGGAATATCCCGGAAGGGTCTACCAAAAAGTCATTCCTCTCTTCTTCCCTTCCTTCTTCCTTTTCTGTAGATTCCCCGAGATCAAGCTCTTCCTGCAATTGCTGACCTTCTTCAGATGGGGTTTCAGCCTTTTTCTTTTTTCTGATTATAGCCATGCACATTCTCCATAGACAGAACTACATTGTTCTGGATTTACTAACACCAACGAGGGATTACCATACATATCAATACATTATGATCTGGATGCACCCATGAACTCGCCTGTTTTGATTTTTCAACACCTGGAAGGATAAATATAGTATATGTCGTATACTCCTCACTGTCAAGGTAGCAAGTCAAGGATTTGGAAAAGAGCGCTGCGCATCGCCCGCTTGCGAATTGCATTTCGAGAGCCAGAAAAAACATAGTCCTTCGAACGGACTAACCCTTCCCGCAGAGCACAGGAAATCCAGACCGTTCCTATGGGGGTAGCAGACCCATCCCCCGTAGGGCCCGCAAGACCCGTAATGGCCACCGCCAGGGTTGCTCCACTCCGAGAAAGGGCGCCCCGGGCCATTGCTTCGGCAACTTCCCTGCTGACCGCCCCATATGTTTCCAGGAGGCGCTTCTCTACACCCAACTGGGATATCTTCGCGTCCCCCGCATAACACACATAGCCCCCCCAGAAGAAACGGGAAGCCCCCGGAACTTCCGTTAACACTGAAGCAAGCAATCCTCCCGTACATGACTCGGCGGTAACCATCGTATACCGATGATCCACCAGCTTTCGCGCCAGGCTACGAACAAGTCTCCTTGTACAAAAGGCACCCCCAAAGAAAGGGGCTCCAATGATCGGGGACTTACCAGTATTGCTTGGGAACAAGCTACTCATGGGCGGGCGATTTACCCCTCCTGGTGGGGAACATATTTTTTCAGTTCCGCCTTAATGTCTTCGGTGGGACGGGAAAATATCTCCAGATGCTGTTCATCAATACCCGTCATGATACACTGGCCCTCAAAGCTTACATTGTCCGCAATTCGAAGACGCCCCGTCGTAACATCCCCTATGACGGTAGCCCCTGGAAGCATATCCACCTTATCAACCGCAAAGATGCGTCCTTTAAGAAATCCTCGCACTATAAGAGAAGATACGGATAACTCATTCACCTCTACATGGGCATCTTTATCAATAACAAGAGACCCTTCCCCTTTTATGGTTCCCTGAAAAGCCCCCTGAATACAGAGGGTCTTCTTAAACCGAAGAACCCCTGCAAAACGGGTCCCCTTTCCAAAGGTGGTAACCTGTTCTTCCCGTTCACTGAGGCTTGTTTTTCCCGTTTCAGTTTTTTGTCGTTCGGTGTTTTTAATCATTTTGCGCCCTATTTATTTAGTAGTCATTACAAATACGCCATCCCAATCTTCAGGGGGCGGATTTTCTATATAATGCTTACAACGAAGGTAGTACACCTTCGAAGGTCCATCATTAGGATCAACCTTAAGGGCCTCCACAAAATACGAAAGGGCCTTTGAAAATTCCATCAATTTGTACAACTTCCGACCCTCTGCAAAAAGTTCCAGAACCTTCTTTTTCTTTTCGTCTATCATAGGCCCCTCCGATGGGGTTTTCCCCTCATCATCCTTATTGAATATACCCCATTAATCGGCATGCAAACTTTTGCGGAATTGGTGCTCCAACGTATTGATTTCTATCTCCTTTTTTCGCAAAAGTTCATGTTGTTTCTCAATAGCATGCATTTTCGCATCCAGCTCTAAAAGTTTAGTTCGAAAGTTAGAAGTAACATTCTTCACCGTTTGTTGTAACAGTTCGAGCCCATTTGCGCCTCCATGGGACTGATCCACGGCCTGTTCCAGGAGGTTTACCGATTCTTCACAGTTTTTAAGGAATTTTTTCATTTCTTCGTTTATGGTTTCGGTTAAACTAAGCCGCGATTCTCGAACCGCAATTTGAGAAAAAAGCTCCCGATGCCGAAGCACCGCCCGAATGCGGGCAAGCACTTCCGAAAAGTTATAGGGCTTGGTTATATAATCATCTACTCCCAGTTCAAAGCCTTCTACCTTGTCTTTCACATCGTCCATTGCAGAAAACATGATGATAGGAATGTCTTTATAGGCATGATATTCGGGATCTTTCTTCAAAAGCTTTGTTACTTCCCACCCAGAAAGTTTCGGCATGATATTATCAAGCAGAATTAAATCCGGCCCAAAGGATCGAACCTTCTCCAGGGCTTCCACACCGTTCTCTGCTTTTTCCACCACAAAGCCCAGTTTAGAAAGCATGACATCAAAGAATTCGAGGTTTATCTGTTCATCATCTACAATAAGGATCTTTTTCTTGGCTTCCATCGATTATTCCTTCCTTGCTCAACCTTGGTATACACCTTCAGGATTCTATTTTCCTACGGCGAAAAGAACTTGTCAAGAAACGATGACCTTCCCGAACCAGCCCCAGTAAGAGCCCCCCCAGGGCGGCTCCTACAAAAAGGTAGGCCGCCCAATCTCCCCAGGCAGTATACAACGTGGCCTCCGATACGAGGGGTACGGCCGCGATGAGGTATGTCTCCGTAAAGGGTTCTCCCATAGCGGTAATTTTCCCATTGGGGTCAATCGCACAGGTTTGCCCTGAGGCCGTCGCCCGGACCACACTTCGTCGGTTTTCAACAGCCCGAAAAACGGCCATGGTGGCATGTTGCATCTGGCAGGCAAGACTATGGGCCCAGGCATCATTGGTAAGGTTTACAATAATCTCTGCACCGCGGCGAACAAATTCGCGGGAAAGGTATCCAAAGGTATCCTCAAAACAAATAGGGGTAGCAAACCGAAGACCGCTACTCTCAAACACGGTGTATTCGGTTCCCTTTTTCCAGAAATGGGTATCCGCATTACGCAGGGCCTCGTATACCCAGGGCAGTTGCTTTTTATAAGGAAAATGCTCTGTAAAAGGAACAAGGTGAATTTTTCGATAGATTCCCTGCTCTTCCCCTTTTTCGAAGAGCATCACCGCATTATAATCTACCCGTTCCCAGCGCCCTTCCTCATTGACTTCAAGGCGCGCGTCATCATTCCCAATCACATAGGGAACCGACTGGGTCGCCAGGAAATCAAGGAGTTCCTTTACCAGGACATACGATTCAGGGTCATCTCGATAGGTAGTATGCCAGTAAATACGGGGCACAAAGGCGGTCTCTGACCAGACCACCAGATCCAGGGAGGGCTCCTGCTGGATTGCCTCAAGAGAAAGCCTTTTCAGCACTTCAAAATTCCGCCGATAGGCAGGAAGGCCTCCCCGCCAGGGATCCGCATTATGCTGAATAAGGGCTAGTCGCTTAACCGGGGCCCCTGTATAATTTAGCGGACGCATATATCCGTATACAAGGGTTGCAATCAGGGCCAGCACCCAAGCAACAGCGGCCCCGACGTCTTTTCCTATTTTGAAGGCCGACCGTTCCTTGTTCCATCGTCCATAGAGGGCCGCCAGGTACACTGAAGGGAACACTACCAGGGCCGAAACAAGCCACACACCGCCGATATCGGCAATTTGAATCAGGGGGCCCATATTCCACTGGGAGTACCCCGTAATACCATAGGCATACCCTAAGAAACCTTTGGTCCGGAGGTACTCATAGGAAAGCCACAAAAGCCACTGTAAAATATAATATTTTTTGGGGAAAAGATATTCACTCAGTTTTAGGAGGGGAAAGAGGATAGCAAAGTAGGTAAGATAAATTACCCCTACCACAATTCCGGCCAGGGGGTGAAACACACTGAGCCAATAATTAAACAAGGCGTAACTGAGGTAGCCATAGAGCGCCCCCCACAGGACGGACACCGGGAGCGCAATCTCTTGAATGAGAATAAAGATAGGAATGTACGCTACAAAGGCAAGGAGAGGAAGACCTTCCTTAAACAGACTATTGGGGAAAGCGGCGGTAAACAACAGGGCACTACTACCCATCAATAAAAAATGATGGATAACACCACGGCCCCACTGTACCAAGCCAGGGAATTTCACTGGCCCTCTCCACCATCCCCCTGGGCAGACAGGGGCGCCGTAATAGGCCAGACGTCCCGTTTTAGCTCTTTTCCGGCCCGGAACGCCGCTACCCCATGGGAAGAAACAGAGACGGTCTCCCCTGTTTTAGGGTTCCGAGCCTTCTTTCGTCCTTTGCGCACCCGAATCTCAAAGGTCCCAAACCCCCGGAGTTCCACTACCTTTCCCGCTACAAGGGCCTTTTTTATCTCTTCAGCAAAAAGATCGATGACCTGGTGGATATCCTTTCTATTTAAACCGGTCTTTTCCAAAATAGACTCAATGATATCCGCTTTGGTAACCTTATAGTCGGCCATCGTCCCTCCAGATCATCGGTTTCTCTTACCCAGACTGTTCTTTTTCCCGCCCCAGAACAGTCTCCCTTTTTCCTTCCCTCTTATGCGCTCTTGAGGGTATTAAACAATCTCTGCATCCGGCTTTTTTTTCGGGCCGCCGCATTTTTCTTAATAATTCCCTTCTGGGCAGCCTTATCGATTTTTGAAACCATTTCTTTCAAAAGGACCTCTGCCTCTGCAGTGTCTTTCTTCTGGACTGCGGCTACAAATTTTTTAACACTGGTCCGAACAGCGCTTTTAACGGCCTTGTTTCTGAGCCGTCGTTCCTCACTTTGCCGATGTCGTTTTTCGGCTGAAGTACTCTTGCTTGCCAAAGGATTCCCCCTCACACCTTAGAACTGGAAATAAAAACAACACGCTCTTTGAGCATATCAAATAAATGTATATATGTCAATAAATAAAAGCTCTCTTCAGAAAGCGCCCCTCCGTACAGCGGGGCACTTCTTACACGGTTCATTTAAAATCAGACGGACGACGTTCCACCCGCTTGCACTTTTCACATTCCGCCACATTCTTTACTTTCCCATTTTCGAAAATGGTCTTCATTTTGATCTCTCCACCACAGGAACAATAAAATCGCTGGGTTGCGCTGGTGGTACGGGCGTTCTTACTAACCTGACCCATAGGTTTCTTCTCCTTACCGGCACACCGGTATAATAGTATCCATCAAGATAAAAATCGATGAGGATGAGCATACTATGTCGCCTACCCACCTGTCAACTATAGATTCTTCGCCTGAGGGGGCGCAAAAAGGGATGCCAGCCATTCCAGGATTACTCCCTTGTGTAATTTCTTAAAATACTTTATGGTATCCTAAAGGTGTTCTGATTCGGTCAGGTATACAGAACGCCCCAATCACGAAAAGATGAGGAATTACTATGAGAATCACCACCCGAGGACGATATGCCCTTCGGGCTATCATCGCTCTCGCCCGGCTCAGTCAGAAAGGGGAAGCCGTTTCCATAACCCGTCTTTCCGAAGAAGAGGGAATTTCATCGGTATTTCTGGAACAAATTTTTTTTAAACTACGGAAAGCAGGTCTGGTAGAATCGGTGCGAGGTCCCGGGGGAGGTTTCCGTTTTTCTAAACCCCTTACGGAGATCACCATTCGGGAAATTCTGGATGCCGCCGGCGAAAACCTAGAATTAACCCCCTGCACCCAGAAAAAGCAGGGAGTCTGTCACAATATTAACGACTGCAAGGCCTACGAAATTTGGGCGGAGGCGACCCGACGGGTGAACGATTATTTTTCCAGCATCACCCTGGGCGCTCTTATTTCATCATAGAAAAGGATCACTATGCTCTTAAAAGGGATCCACGAAGAACGTTTTTCGTTGAACAATAGGCTCTGGGGTAAAGAAACATCCAAAATGGAGGCAAAGGCATGAAAGGGGACCGGAACAACAAAAAAGCCTATGAACAACTGGTGGAGACTTTCAAGAAATTCAAAAAAGGATGTACCGTAGCGGATCTTACGGCACGAACGGGCCTACCCCTCGAACAAGTAAAAGAACTGGTACCTCAAATAGTAGACGAGTATTCAGGTCGACTCGAAGTGACTGAATCGGGGGAAATTCTCTATTCCTTCCCCAGAGGTTTTGTAAGCAAATACCGGGGGCTCAGGGCGCGACTTCGATCCTTTTTAAAGGGCGTAAAAAAAATAAGTATCCAGGTAGGCACCTGGCTTTTTAAAATGTGGATCCTTCTGATGCTCGTTGGTTACTTTGTGCTGTTTGTGGTGGTCGCCCTTTTTGCCCTTCTTGCCTCCACCGTTATTTCCGTATCCGGTTCAAGTGATGAGCGTTCCAGTTCCCGTCGAGGAAACGGGATAGGTGGTTTTTACGCCATCTCCTACGTACTCGATCTTTTCATACGAATTTGGTTTTACTCGGAACTCACCCGTTCTATTGACCAGGCCTACGGAATAGACCGGCGGCCCCCTCGTCCCCGGGGACGGCCCCTTCATCAGGCGGTGTTTTCCTTTGTTTTTGGCGATGGGGATCCCAACATGGATTGGGAGAACCGGGAAAAACGGGCGGTTCTCTCCTACATTCAGGCTAACAAGGGAATCATTTCCCTTCCCGAATTTATGATTCTCACGGGCCGCCCGCCTCAGCAGGCAGAAGCGGAGATTTTAAGTTACTGCGCCCAGTTTGGCGGGACCCCCGAGGTAACCGAAGCGGGGACACTGGTCTATCAATTTAAAGAACTCCTTATGAACACCCTTCAGATAGAAAAAAACAGCAGTGGATTGACCACCCCTATTAAGCGGCTTCATAGTTTTTCAAAGAATCCCCCCTCCATGAATCGATGGTTTGCTATCCTCAACGGGGTAAACGTACTGTTTGGCGGCTATTTCCTTGTGAACAGCCTGATCGTAGGCATTCCTGTTCAGGAACATCTTCGGGGCTTTTCTTACCTTTACACGATTACCTATGCCCTTTTGTACAGCCTTGGAACCAATCCCCTGGCGATCCTGTTCTGGGGCATGGGAATAGTACCCTTTGTGTTTTCCGTTCTTTTTTATCTCATTCCTCTCGTCCGTTATCAACGGCTAAAGGAAAAAAATGAAGAAATCAAAACCGAGAATCTACGTAAAACCACCTATCTAAGAATCTGGGAGAATCCTCGCCGGGTTCTCCCCAGCGACATTCATCCTGCTACGGAGGAATATGCTCCCCGGCGGCTTAAAGAAACCACCGAAAAGATTATCAAAGAAATGGGAACCTATAGTGTTCCCGAAGTGCAGTTCGAAGACAAGCAACACGAACCTGTGTATTCTTTCCCCGAATTAGAGCGAGAAAAAGAAGCCCTGGAAACTCAGAGAAAACAGGCGGATCTCTCGGCGTACCGACTGGGGAAAACTATCTTTGATAGCCATGGAGAAACAAACCAGTAAGGGATTGATTAGACCAAAAGGAAAGGGAAGTTTCCGCCTTCATTATGTGATGAGGTATATGATGGGGGCTGGAAACTTTAGCAGGAAATAGCAAGATTAGAAGAGCACCTTAGAATCGATCAAGGAATTCCCCCACCCTTTTTATCACTTCGCTGGTAAGATCAAAGCAGGTTTTTGTTTCCGGCAGGGAACTTAAAAAGATTCGGCCATAGGATTTTTTAAGCAGCCGGCCATCGAGGGCTACAATTGCTCCATAATCGGTGGACCGACGCATAAGCCGACCAAAGCCCTGTTTGAATTTCATTACCGCTTCGGGGAGGGACAATTCCATAAAGGCATTTCCCCCTCGTTGCTCGATATATTCGCTTCGAGCCTGAAAGAGGGGGTCGTTCGGGGTTTTAAAGGGTAAACGGGTAATAACCAAAAGTCTGAGAGTTTCCCCTGGAGCATCAATCCCTTCCCAGAAAGAATCGGTGGCAAATAAAACACTCTGGGTTTCCCCAATAAAACGAGCCAAAAGACGGGAGCGATCATCATCCCCCTGTTTCATATGGGGGATCCCCTCTTGTTCCAGAAGGGGACGCAACCCCTCGTAAACCGCCGTAAGCGTTGCATAGGAGGTAAAAAGAATAAGGGCGGAACCGCCAGAGCTTTTTAAAAGCGCCCCAATGGTACGAATAAGGTAAGGGTGATATTCTTCGGAATCCGGCAGGGGGGCATCAGTAGGCACTCCCACGAGAACCCTCTGTTGATACGGGAAGGGAGAAGGGAATATCCCCCGAAGGACGGACTCCTCCCCTTTTTCCTGAAGCCCCACCCGTCGTTCCCAATATCGGAAAGAGCCGCCGATGGTAAGGGTAGCGGAAACAGACACAAGGGTGGGAAAACGACTCCAGAGAGCGTCCTGCAAAACTGGAGCAAGGTCGAGGGGGCTTGCACAAAAAGAAACCCAGCTATCCTTTTCTTTGTTTCCCCCCAATTCAAGATAAAAAACCCCTTCTTCCTCTTCCCTATACCGCAAAAAGCGCCCTACCAATTCGCCGATACTCACAAGGCGTCTCAGAATACCCCGAAGTTCCCACACCAGGGCTTCTTCTGCATCGTCCGTTGTCTGGTCCTCCAGGGCTTCACGGATATGGTCAACCAGTTGAAGAATCGTCTTTTTTAGGGCCTCCAGATCAGCGCCCACGGCACGAGAAAAATTTTCGTAGTCCTGGGGCACCAGGCGATAGGTCCCCTCGACTCCCAACAGGGATCGAGCGGCTTTCTCCACCTCTTCCCCCAGCTTCCGAAGCTTTCCCACCAAACGGGAAAGTTCCTCGAGCCAGGATTCTCCATTCGCAAGGTGCGTCGCAAGCCGAAGGGCAAGGCCCTTTTTTTGTGCCCGCCGCTTGGTGTACAAAAGGTTCAGCAATTTTAAAAGGGTAAGTTTGCTAAAGCTTTCAGAAAAGAACGACGTAGCCCCCTGTTCTATCGTATGGGCCTCGTCCAACACCAAGCGTCGATAGGGAGGAAGCACTACCGTGGCATCGAGGCTGGCCCCTTCTTTTCGTGCCGCCAGATCCGCAAACAAAAGATGATGGTTAACCACCAGGATTAAGGCCGTTGCGGCCTCCCGTTTCAGACGGAGCACAAAACAGCGATCCCGATAGGCACACCGAAGGCCACTACAGAGATCCGATTCGGAACAGATACGACCCCACAGCATTTCAGAAGGGAGGAAGGGAAGTTCCGCCTTATTTCCCGTTTCCGTTGTTTCCGCCCATTTCTGGATGGACTCTATCTCATCCCGGGATCCTGCAAATTCTAATTCCCCCTCCTGAAGCATATCCGCAAGACGCCGAAGGCACAGGTAGTTGTTCCGACCTTTGATTACCACGGCCTTTACGGGTTTTTTAAAGGCCCTGGTAAGGAGGGGGATATCCTTTTCGTATAATTGATGCTGCAGCGTTATCGTGGCCGTAGAAATAACTACCCGCTCTTTATTTACAATTGCATAGGCAATGGCAGGGATAAGATAGGCGAAGGACTTCCCCACCCCCGTACCCGCCTCGGCGACCAACAGGTGGTCCGTGTTAAAGGCCTGGATAACGAGTCGCATCAAATCGAGCTGGGATTGCCGTGGTTCATAGGGAGAAAGGAATTGAGCAATAGCCCCTCCTTCTTGAAGGGCGCCACAGAGCATATCGGGATCGAGGAGTTTTTTTTCCCTTTTATCAACGGGCTCTACGATGACATACACCCGCTGGACCTCATTATCTACAATATAGGAACCAAGGCCCTGCGAAGCGACCCGTTCTGTGATCACCAGGTCATTATCACTGGGAGTAAGATTTCCCGATGGGTGATTGTGAATAAGAACATCCGCCTCCGCATCAAGGCGATCGAGAAGGGCTAAGACAGAAGCTTCATTTCCCCGGGAAATAAGCTCGAGTTGCTCCACCAGGCCATCCTTTCCGCGATAGCCGGCCACAAAAATTTCGTTCCCCTCCGCTTCGCTGATCATGGTTTGGAGAATACGAATGCTGGTAGGAGAGAACCTTTTTTCTGAACGCACCGATTTTCCTGGCAGAACCCCTGCCCATTTCCCGATTATTTTTTCTTGTTTCCGGTGGTATGGAACTTACTCAGTAGACAAAGAAATTGGCTACCGGGCAAGGTGCTTTTAAACAAGCACACCGCTTATCCTAAAACAAAAAACCCGATGACAGAACAAGCTATCATCGGGCAGCTGCCATCTCCTAGGGGATTCGAACCCCTGTTGGCGGGATGAAAACCCGCTGTCCTAACCCCTAGACGAAGGAGACGTGAACATTTGCGATAAACTACACTGTTTTACACTGTATTACATCGCACTGTCCGTTGCTGAATATAGCGGATATTCTTTTTTTTGTCAAGCCTAGGTTTCAATCTTTTTTAGCAGGAGTTGACGAAACCGCTGGGCCTTTTCTGAATCCGGATGGATCCGGAGTGCCGCCTCACAATCCGAAAGGGCCTGGGTATAATCTCCAAGGTGATAATACGCCTGGGATCGCCGATATAGGGCATAAAATTGATAGGGATTTACCTCAAGGGATCGGGAGTAATCTTCTATCGCTTCGGTAAACCGCTGCAGAACCGCATATACGATACCCCGGAAATAGGCAGCCTTATAGGACTTGGGGTCCAGTTCCAGGGCTCGACTAAAGTCTTGAATAGCCTCTTCGTACCGGGACTCGGCAAAATAGGCCATCGCCCGATGTTTATAGATTACTGCGGCTACCGTAACTGGAGGAGAGGTTTCGATAATACGGGTATAGAGGGCGATCGCTTCCTCAAAATTTCCCTGGTTATGGGCATAGAGGGCGTCTAATAAGAGATCATCCAGAGATTCCCTCGAACGGCTTCCTTCTAAAGAATACCACATCGAAGGTTTTAGTTCGGACGTTTCTTCTTGTTTAAAAATTTCCCGATCCGTTGCATCCTCTACTTTTTTATAAAAACTTTCTCGCCGCCTATCCAACTCCCGATTCAATTGGCGCTGATAGTCCCTTATTTCCTGGAAAACAATGTCCGCCAGAGAAAGACTCGCATTCACCGCTGCCAGCTTTCGTTTCATCGGCTCATCAAAAGGGGTAAACTCAGCTTTATACACGAGCTCATGTTCCACCTCTGCCCAGGCGTCCTGTAAAATAGTACGAATTTGAATCTCCGCCACATCGCATCCTAAGGGACCATACTCCTGGATCAGAGTATCAGGAATTCGAATCAGCACATGGGTGGATTCATAGCCAAATTCTTTAAAAGAATACTGGGAACCCTTCCGTTCAATTTCATGAATTACAAAAAGTTTTTTTATGACATCTTCCACAAGTTGGACGTCTTCAATAAAAGTACATACGATCCGCAATCCAATAAGGTCGGTAATCTTAGGCAACGAGGCCGAATTATTTTGAATCAACCGAACATACTTTTTATAGAAACTTTCAAAATCCTTTGTGCGAGACTTAACCGTTGGGCGAGGAGAAAAGCGCAGGAAGGCCCCTTCCAATTGTTCCTGAAGGAGCCTTGTCACCTGGCGCCGCTGTTCATAAAATTGAAAAAAATTATCCTTGAGAGTATCCCATTCCAAAAGAACCGGAGGAGTTTTCATCATAATTCCTATTCTATGTGATAATTGAAAGCTTCGCAACAAATAGAAAGTACCCCTTGAGGGGGTTTTTCCCCTGATGTTTTCACGGGACACTTACGGAAAGAGAGAAAAATGCCTATTCATAAAAAAGGCCCCCTTCCCAATCTTTTGGGGAAAGAGGGCCTTTTCCACAGTCAGCGCACAGAAAATACTTCTTTGCGCTCCTTATACTGCTTTATCTATCTTATTGGTTTTGCTGGTTCGTCCCTGTAGAAGGAGTAAAACCGGTCTCCGTGGCCTTCTTCTGGCTTTCAAGATAGCGGAGTACCTGGGCCTGGCCGAATCGAGACATCTCGATGGTCTTCCGTTCATTTTCTCGATCCCGGATAATGTTCCACAGGGCCTCGTCATCGATATCCCGTTCAGTGTCAAGGACAGCCTTATCGTAGATCATCTTGACATCTTTGAAGTATACCACGAAGTCTCCCCCTTCATGGGCCCCATCCCGCTGAATAAGGAAGCCACCAAACTTCACAAAGGGAGTGGACTTAGGATAAATAGGATACAAGCGGAGTTCCCGATTCCGGACATTCTCCACATACTGCGGGTTATCCCAGCGGAGCTCTCCCCATCCGTCAAACTTAAGATATCCCATGGGGATAATCTTCTCATTCCCATCTGAATCAATGAGGATTACCGACAAGGCATGGGGGAAATTAAGTCCATACACATTTACCGCCAGGGACTTGATCACCCCTACATTCTTTACCACCCCATAGCCATTTTCAAAACGGGTTACCTTGCTGGCCTTATCCTGTTCAGTGGGCTGTTGGACCGTCCCATCATCGGCAACCTGAGCCATAGTCTCGAACGCAGGAATTTCAAAGGGAGGCTGAATCCGGGCCCAGGAGTTAAAGGGAGCAAGCGGGAAATGGATCCGCACACCCATTACCTTTCCAAACTGTTTAGAGGGGGCCTCGAGGGCATAACTTTTTGCCTCGTTTGCAACTGTCCGAGAAGAAGACGCAAGGATAACATCCCAATTGGCAAGGGCCAGGGAGGTCCTCATGAGCTTCTTCTGCTCCGCGGTGAAGCTGCCGCCGGCCACGTTGGAGAAATCCATCATGGTCGCACGGTTCTGGGTGGGTACGTTGTCCTGGTTAGGGAGTATATCCGCCGCTAGTTTAGAGAAGTCGATAAGAACGGCTTCCTCGGCACTCAAGGCTCCCGCCACAAACAACGCGATGGCAACAAGAATGAACGTCCGTTTCATTCAAAGCTCCTTATTAAAATCGGGCATTATACCTAAACACTTACAAGTATACGAGATGCTTTCTATTTGTCAATTCTTTTTCTCAATTTTTCGTTAACTTTTGTGGTATACACCTCATTTCCAGAAATAAATAGGCTGATTTCTTCAAGAAAGGGGAAGTTTTTCAGCACCAAGCTACAAAAAAAGCGGGCCCGCTTTTCAAAAGAGAGGGGAAACGAAATAGGAAGCGCCGCAGGAGCGGAAAAGCCTATGTAGGCCTTCTTGCCCCGAATCATTACGGTTTCAAGTTGAGTATCGGAATGAAAGATGGGACTGCTTTCCGGAATCTGAAGCCCAAGCAGCGATTCTTCTACAAAACGACGCAAATTTTCCTCCATCGTTTCTTGTTTCTGAATAAAGCGAATTTCCCACCGTTCTTTGCCGGGGGGGACATACCCTCCCACGAGATACCTGGCTCTTCCGGAAAATCCTATGCTTAACAGCGCAATCAGTAAAAGAACTACGATATATAAGAGACGACGTTTTCGAGGATCCCTTAAAAAATGCCGGGATTTTTCTGTAAGGATAGTGGGGATATCTATGTTCTTCATTTGTGATTCACAAAGCCTCCTGAACGTTCAAACGTAGTGGTAAAGTCTACAATACCGTTATACAATGCTTTGACAAACCGCGACAAGCTTTCCTGTTCATACAACAACGATGCGTCCTGTTGGTTAGTGATAAAGCCCAATTCTACCAATACGGCAGGCATGCGGGTGTTTCGTACCACAAACCATTCGGCCGCCTTTATGCCCCGAGAGGGGAGGAGCACTCCCACTTCCTCGGTAAGACGCTTATGGATGCCCTGCGCAATAAGAATACTTTCGGTGGTGAATTCTTCCTCTAACATGGCATTAAGAATGGGAAGGATCTCTTTATTATCCCCATACCGATCGGGATCAAGGAGATTTCTTCGATACTCAGGCGAAAGGTACCATACTTCATAGCCCCGGGCATTCTTGTTAAAAGAAGCGTTCAGGTGAAGCGAAACATACATTATGGCTTCATGCTCTTTTAAAGGAACCGAATTGGCAATAGCTACCCGATCTTCCAGGCTTACATACACATCCTCATCCCGGGTAAGTAAGATTCGCTTATCGGGATACTGCTTTTTTAACAGCCCATAGAGTTCCTTCCCCGCCCTAAGGGTGATATCCTTTTCTCGGAGGGTAAGCTTCTTTCCATTTTTCATAAGTTCCCCTACCGCACCAGGGTCTTTTCCCCCATGTCCCGGGTCGATAACGATGGCCGCAATCCGAAACCGGCTTTTTTCTTCTTCTTCAAGCTCGGCTATTCGTTGCCGAAGGGTTTCCACAAAGCTGGAAGGGAACTGGGGCTTACCCTGCCGGAAGACCGGTGCTTCCGCATAAAAAACCGTCGCACCATCGATAATAACCGGAACGAGGGGAGAAGCAACAAGACTATCCGGAGAAACCCACAGAGGGAAAACACAGCGATGGCCCGCTACGTCGAGTACCCCCACTTCTCCTAAAGGGTCATAGTAAAACGTGGCAGAAAGACGACTGAGGGTGTCTTCAAGAGAAAGAAAAGATTCTTGAGCGGCAAGAGGAATGACAAACAAGAGAAAAACACAAACAAGGATAGTGACGCTCATCCCTTTTCCTGACCATTCGCTGCGGTAATCCGCGGGTATACCCATGGGGTCTTCCTCCCTACTTTAGGAGAGTATCCAGATAATACACTGCCCCTTGATAGCCTCCCCGCACAAAGGAAAGCCAGAATTGCTTCCCCAGAGCCCCAGAGGTTTCCCCCTCAAAATTGGTAAATGATCGGAAACGGAAACGAAGGCCTGTCAAGGCTTCCACTGCCACAAGACCTTCCCGGAGCGAACGGCCCACATAATCAGTGGCGGCGGTCTCCAACAGACCGGGAACAACCAGAAGATTCAGGGTTCCCTCCGGCGAGGGGCAGAGAGAAGAAGGATCGGGTAATCTTTTGATAGCAGAGAGAAGATCCGGGGAAAGGGAATAGGCATCAGGAGGAAAGCAGACTTCTCCTGGATTCCTTGTTTCCATATCCTGCAAGAAGGCTTCGGTTCTCTCATCAGGATAACGGAGCCTAATAAGGATTTGCTGCACCGCCCTCTCCGCAGCGACTATGGCCTCAGATCGTTCGGGAGCAACAGAAATTACATTGCCGCATTTGGTAACATTGTTTTCAGGGAACTGGACCGTATCTCCCGGAGCAACCCGAGGGAAAACATCCCGCACATTCGGCACCGCCCGGGCGGCATCGATGCCGTGGATTTCCCGGATGGTACCGGGAATGGAGATAAAGGCCCGCTCCGCGCTGGTCCAGTACCGCTTTGGCTCCAGATTCGTTGGGGCCCTGCCAATAGCCACCTGAATGGCCGCCCGGGTGGGTTCCACCCCCGATGCGTAGGGGTAGGTCCAGCCCGACATATAGCCCCCCGAAAGGCGGGCCGCAATTTCCCCAATCATGGGCCCCCGGGGTGTGAGCTTTACATCCCCCTTCGCGGCCCCATGGGTAATCCCCAGGGCCCGGACTCCCCGGGAAAAAACGGCAATCAGTTGTTCTACCAGGGCGGGGTCCGTATCGGTAGGCATGGTATGCCCCATTTCTATGAAGTAGGGGGGAAAAAAAATATGCCGGTCCGCCACGCCACAGATGGTAATCCGGCCCTCATACACGATGGCATCCACCGAATATTCGGGACCTTCCATGTATTCCTCTACGATAACCCGGCCACTGCGGGAATACGGAAAGGCACCCCTTATAGCCTCATGCAATTCTGTCACCGTATCGGCCCGGCGGCATCCCCGGGCACCCATGTTATCCACCGGTTTTACCACCACGGGAAAAGCGAAGGGGGGAACCCAATCGGCGGCAGGCAGTTCCGTAAGGGCCACAAAGTCCGGCGAAGGCACCCCGGCCTCTTTAAAGCGCCGTCGCATCCGTTCTTTGTCACTTGCGTCCAGAGCACACTCATATGGAATGCCCGGTAGTCCCAGGTGTTCTGCCACGTAGGCCACGGTAGCAGAAAAATCGGTACCCGCCGTCATGACCCCCGCCAGAGGTATCGTTTTCTGAATGTTCTGGGCAAAGGCAAGGATCCTCTCCTTATCTTTCAAATCGATCGGTTCAAATCGATCGGCCAGGCTTGCCAGGGGAGCCTGGGGGTTTCCATCAACCACTACTGTGTATAATCCTTCTTCCTTTGCAAGACGAATGGCGGGGCCCTGCAGGATGCCCGCGCCAAGAATCAAAAGTGCCTGTTTCATGCTACCTTTCCTCATCGGTTATCAAGATGTCGAATTTTAATCGCATAGGCTTCAAAGGTATCCCCTAAACGCAATACCCGACTCGTCTTCAGTAAGAATCGATAGACCCAGCTTGCCCGCCCACCCTTATCATTCTTCGCCCCCGGAAGGGACTGTTCCGCCACCGGTCCGAGCCAGGGGAAGCGTTCCGGATGATGTCCCGTACTCTGGATTGTAACCAGTTTAAACCCAAAACGGGCAAGGAAGGCCGCCGTTTCCCGGGGGTCCCAGAGGGTCCAGTGGTCGGCGGGGCTCCTTTCGAGAAAACGAGAGAGGTTGGTACGCCCCGAAATACCCGACAGGGAGGGGGTTGAAAAGGCGAACACTCCCCCAATGGGTAAACAGGCGTTGATCTGGGAAAGTACTTCCTTAAGATTGGGGAAATGTTCTATCACATACCAGAGGGTGATCACATCAAAGGAGGGACAACCGAAGAGGCGACGGGGATCCTCCTGGGGGAAAAAGGCCCGGGCCGCGGGGATACCCAGGGTGTGCTGGACATAGTCAATACCATCCGATGAGGGGTCCATACCAAAACAGGTAAAGCCCTCTTCCCGGGCCGCATCTAAGAAGGGCCCATAGGCGCAGCCAATATCAAGAAGGGTGGGCCCTTTAGGACGCTGTTCTGAGGGGATGACCGACCCAGACTTCCCTCGAGACGGGTTTCCCCCGTCTCCCTTCGTTTTCTCCATCGTCGCCTCTTCCCGAGGCTCCTTTCCCAGCCCCACTTTTCTCGGGGATCTCTCTAAAAGAAGGATAATCTGGTTAAGACGGGCCCGGGCCATGTTTTTGAGATGCGGAAAATCTTCTAAATAGGTCCTGCCATACTGCTTTTTGTATTCTTCCCCAAAGTAGGCCCCATCGTAGTGAATCGCCGGAGATTGCGGACGCACCATGTAGGTCATACCGCAGAAGGCACAGCGGAAATAGGTTCGATCGGGGAAGCGGGCCAGTGCCCGGGCCCCTGGAGAAGGATGGCCACCACAGAGGGGGCACCGCCCCTTTCCCGGGAACACCCAGCGGCTGAGTAGATCGGCGAGGGAACGGGGAGATGGTGGCTCAGCTTCGGGAAGGGCAACCTCAGAGGAAACTGCTTGTCCCTCACCTGCAGGGGCTGTACAGCGCTCAAGAACCCTTCGGGAAGCGGTGCACACCTTACGATACAGGGCATCCCTCGCCGGGACCTCCGTTGTCGAGAAAGATTGGGGAAAGGGGGTCGAAACAGAAGGGCGCCCCTTTTCACTTTGAGAAAAGAGGGAGAAAAAGCGCCCTCTCTCTGAAACCCGCACCAGGGAGTTCAACCGACGGAGGGCCCCTTTCCCTACCCCCAGGG
Source organism: Treponema sp. J25 (assembly GCF_004343725.1). NCBI lineage: Bacteria > Pseudomonadati > Spirochaetota > Spirochaetia > Treponematales > Treponemataceae > Treponema > Treponema sp. J25. The sequence continues at coordinate 24,621 of NZ_PTQW01000003.1, read as the reverse complement.
AATAAAAGCCATACCACCGGGCAAGGCGATGGTGGTAAGGGGTAGGATTAAGAAGCAACACCGGCACCCGGGCGAAGAGCGTCTCATAGGCGGTAAGGCCGTAATGGGTGAATACGAGATCATAATCCGCAAGCAGTTCCTTAAGGTTATTCGGGGCAGAGAGAATTTCCACCTTTCCATCGGGAAATTCCTGCCGTATATTCTCTACCCCTTGCCGATTCCGGGGACCAACTACGATGGTCACCGAGCCCCAGCGGGATGCAAGAAGCAGACGGGCCACCGGCACCGAAAGGGCCCGGGGGTCCTCTGCCCCAAAGGTTACCAACATCCGAAGAGAGGGTGGAGCCTGTTCAGGCCAGTTGGAACGTCGTATATCAGGAACACCGAGGGCCTGCGGGAAAAAGAGGTTGGGCGGAATCCGGGGAGGCAGGGACGGAATAATATCGATGAGATAATCGAAGGAAGCCCGGCAGGGCCCTCCCTCATCAAGCCCTACTACCGGCCCCCATTGGCGCCAAAAGGAAAGTTCTGCTTTCTTTGTCTGAAACCTATCCAGAATGATGGCGCTCCAGGTTGTAGAAAAAGGATCCAGGGGAGCAAGAGAGGAAACCTCCGAGGGAGCGTCATAGAGATAGACCTCAAGGCCCCTTTTTCGGAGGTCCTCCACTACCTGGATACACCGCATAAGGTGGCCTCCCCCCCTTCCTTTTTCCTGGGTGGGAACGACCAGCAACCGGGGCAAGGGCGCATCATTCATAAAGCCCCCCTCTGCCCTGCGGAAGAAGGAACCACCGGTTTATCCAGGCCCCCAGACCTTTGTCCCTCGGGGAGTTCAGGAGCCGATTCTGCCTTTTTAAAGGGCGTCCCTCCGTTTTCGCAAGCGCCTTGCACCGAGGCATCAGATAGGGAGAACTTCCCTGCGGAGGAATCTCCAGAATCTAAAAACCGGGCAACCCGGCGAATCACCTTACCCGTATACCGCAGTTCCGTTTTTTGTTGCACCAGAGGATCCTGAGACAGGGCTTCATAGAGAATCCGGGCCCATTCATAATCGGCCTGGGTATCCACCGTAAGGCGAAGCTGGGAATCGCGCCATAGGCGGGGAGCCAGCGGGCGGTGAAGATAAAAAAACTCCGGGTGGGTATACAGATAGGGACAGACATGTTCCCGATCATAGGCCGTTTCTGCCTCCCGGAGGGCCCGTTCCAGGGCCTCTCGCCGGACAACTTCTACCCCAGCCCCATAGGGAAGTCCTCCATAGGCCCCATAATCGGCCCCACAGCGCATCGTCTCATACAGCAATCGCGTAGCCCCATCGCTAAACACGAAGGGGTTATCCCCTGTGGCCCGCACAATAATATCAAGATCAAAGGCCCGGGCAGCCCCCACATAGCGGGATAGGACATTTTCCTTATCTCCCACAAAAAGGTGAAAGCCCGCATCCTTTGCAAGGGGACGAAAGGCTTCTACCGCATCAGCAGGGCAGGCAAGAATATGATATTCCACCGGCACATGCAGGAGGGCTTCCATCACCCGAAAGATAAGCGGTTTGTCCCCTAAATCTAACAGGGCTTTTCGGGGCAACCGGGAAGAATCGATGCGGGCCTGCAGGATAAGCCCCGTGGTAAGTGATTTTTTCATACCCCCTCTTCCCATGACTTGATAAGAAATCGAGCATCCATGGTGAATCGATACCGATACTGCAAAACCCACCGCCGAATTTCTCGAAACAATTCCCACCCTTCCCGAAGGCTTTTTCCGCTCTTTACTAGGAATTCGAAAAGCCTGCTATAGGGAAGATGGGCATGATCGCTGCGAAACTGGGGGGCGATATTCTTTAAATAAAAGCGCAGATAACTATCTTGGGCGGTCGTATGCACCGTGGGTGGATCCTGATCGTAGTGAATGCGGATCGTTTGGGTTGCAAGGATCCGCTCCCCCCACAGATGGGCTCGAAACCCAAAATCCATAAGCTGCCAGTAGGGATTGTGAATGGTCCCATCATAGCCCCCCAGAGAAACAAAGGCATCCCGATTATACACCCCTATCCCATCAAAAGGGAAAAGAGACGGAACTCCCTCCTTTTTAGGAACCACCGGAATGGTATGGATGCGACCCTTGTAAAAAGTGGGGACCATGACGGTAGGAATAATCTCGTACCGATTATTCTGAACAAGAGGAACAAGACAGAGAGGTGTCTCTGGTGTTTCACCTTCTCCCCGCGGAACCAGGTAATGGTGGGCCCACCGTTCAGCGATCCTCAGGGCCCCTCCTTTTTGGGAAAAATGGGTATCGCTCCACAGGACAAGGAAGAGGGGCGTTTTTACTTCCCGGACAGCAAGATTGATCTGTTCTCCCAGAGTAAGCTCTTTTTGGGGAAGGACACAGCGAACAAAGGGGAAACGATGGAGCAGTTCTTCCAGTTCAGGGGAAGCGCGGGAATTTTCGAGCAGGACCACCTGTTCAAAACCCGCTTCCTGTAGTTCCTGGAACACAAGGCGGCGAATGTAGCGCCCCCCCCGCTGGAGTAACACCGCGCTTACCCCGGTTCGTTCAAGAATTTCCTGCCCCCCCAATACGGTATAGGGTGGAGGTTCGTCGTTAAAAGTTGTAGGTATAGTACTCATCGCAGTCCTTACATATCCCCGTATAGGATCCCTTAAGGTGTTGTCGGTACACGGTATTTCCCCGTTCCCAGATTTCTGCAAGACCTTCTTGAAACACATTCCCCAGCACCAGGGGAGGATCGATACTTTCTCGACACAGCGGCACCGCCCCATCTATCAAAATATGCATATCCCGCATAAGGTGCCAACAGGGCCGCCGTACCAACGGAGAAATGTCCCCTGCCCGTTTTTGTTCCAGGTACCCACAAAAATAATCATACTTTTGAATAATTACCTGGCCCCCCTTATCTTTCCAATACCGATAGAACCTTTCGATATCATCCTCGTTTCCCTGAATGCGAAGGGCCTGGAAGTAGGTAACCTCAGGAAAAAGCTCCAGCACCTGGTGGGCCCGTTCCTGGGCTTCCTCATAACCAGGCCCCCGGAGTTCCTGATAACGGGCAGGGTCCTGAGAATCCAACGAAAGAATAAAATACAGGGGCTTTCTTCCTAAGGGCCGCGGAGCGGCCTGTTCCAGTTGCCTACGAAGGGAGGGGAAAAAAGCTGGATCCCACCCAATACCACTGGTTTCGATAATACCACTCAGGGAAGGTCGATCCAAAATAGCCTGGATAAGGTCTTTAATCTGAGGATGAGAGGCGGGCTCTCCCCATAAGGAAATATCGATATACGCATCATCGCTAAAGGCAACTATCCGGTCTAGCAGGGCCGTAAACTGCTCCAGTCCCATGGATTCATGTTGAGCCGTAATGGGCTCACCCCGGCGCTTCCCCAGGCGGGGGTACGGGCAGAGGCGGCATTCCTGGGGACAGTGCCGGGTAATCTGAATACTGTAAAAGGCAGGAAGGGTCCGCAGGTGTTCCCCCTCTCTGATAAGCAGATCCTCTATTCCCGCTGCACCGGTAAGTCCCGCCGCACTCAGGGACTGCAGCAAAACATAATTGCGTTTGGTATCCGCCGAAAGGCTGAGCCGATAGGGCCGGAGGTCTACGGGCGAGATTTCCGTTTCGATATCAAAGGCATTGATATCCCGCTGGAACACCAGGAAAAGGCTATCCCGTTCGACGGGGAGTTTTTCCTCTTTTAACAGGGCCCGCAGTACAGGGAGTATCCCGGGAGCTATGATTTCCGGCGCCAGCCCAGAGGGCCAGCCATCGCTATTGGTGTATTCGGCCCGGTATTTCCGGTGCCGCTCAATCATGGAAGCCGCCAGTTGGGGATCTATAAAGGGCGTATCCGCCCAGGCATAATAGAGGGCATCCATCCCCTGGGAAAGCCCTATCATCTGATCTAAGAGGGATCCCAGGTCCCAGGTTGCTGCCGCTTGTACCGTGACCGGCACAGGGAGGTCGCAACGGCTCAGGACCTTTTGAATGGAAGAAACATCCGCCTCTCTACAGAGCAGGGCGATTTTCACACAAAAGGGAAAGCGGCTTACCCGCTCGAGGGTTTGTTCCAGGGCCGAAACAGAGGAGTTACCATGAACAGAAGGGGCAAGGGAGGTCCCCGGTTTTTCAGAACCCTCGGGGGGGAGTTTTTTTTCTTCAGGCTTCTCCCCTTGGTTTCGGTTTTCTAACGGTTCAAAAGCATAGGGAGTGATGTTCCCCGCAAAAAGAATGGCAATGGCATTCATATCCCTTACTGTATCGGCAAATCAGGAATTGTCCAATAGGCAAAGCCCGGAGTATACTACCCCCATGGAACAAGGCCGGTGGAAAGTTCCCCCAGAAATGCCCGATGGGGAAGGGTCCCTCTTTGTGAGCAAGGAAGGCCCAATGGAAGACATGAGCTATGGAGCAGAAGAAAACCTTTCCCCCCAGGTGTGGACCGTTTCGGAATTAACCGAACGGATCCGGGCCTGCCTGGAAGGTTTTTTCCCCCTCGTTATTGTAGAAGGGGAAATTTCCAATTACCGACCTTCTAGTACGGGCCATATGTACTTTACCCTTAAGGACGAAGGGGCGGCGATCCAGGCCGTCCTTTTTAAGAACCGTCAGCGGGCTCTCCAGATAGAGCTCCGAGATGGTCTCAGGGTCCGCGTGCGGGGGAGCCTTTCGGTGTATCCCCAGCGGGGAACCTATCAGATCATCTGCGAAACGATAGAAGCCAGTGGGGAGGGGGCCATCCTGGCCATGTTGGAAGAGCGCAAACGGCGCCTTGCCGCGGAGGGGCTCTTTGATCCCGCCAAGAAAAAGCCCCTTCCCACTTTTCCGTCTTCGGTGGGTATTGTGAGTTCCCCCACTGGTGCGGCGGTCCGGGATATTCTGAATATTTTACAGCGTCGGGCCCGGGGAATCCGGATTATCATTTTTCCCACACCGGTTCAGGGAACCGACGCAGCCCCTATCATTGCCCGACGGATAGAACAGGCCAATCAATGGGATCTGGTAGAAGTGCTCATCGTGGGTCGGGGGGGAGGCTCCCTGGAAGACCTCCTTCCCTTTTCCGAGGAAATTGTGGTGCGGGCCATTGCGGCTTCTCATATCCCTGTAATCAGCGCGGTGGGCCATGAGATCGACTGGGCCCTTTCCGATTTTGCCGCCGATGTGCGGGCCCCTACCCCTTCGGCGGCAGCCGAACTGGTGAGCGCCAACCGGGAAGAGGCCCTGCGGTACGTACAAAAACTGGGGGCCGAACTTATCCGCCTCATGCAGGAACGGTTAGGACGGATTAAGTTGCTCTTGAGGCCCTTTTCGCTGGAGGACCTGGAATTCCGCTTCCGCAGCATCCTGCAACCCCGCCTCGTGCGTTTTGACGATGCCAAAGAGGGGCTCCTCCTGGCCATGCAGGAACGCCTTAGCCTGTTCCGTCAGCGTCTTGAGCGGGAACTGAACTACCTTGAAACGGCCCATCCCCGGCGGATCCTGGAGCGGGGTTTTTCGGTGGTGGTCAATCAGCGGACCGGCAAGGTCATCCGCCAGCATGAAGAGGTCGCCGTGGGGGACACCCTTTCCATTCGTCCCCTGGAAGGGCGTATTACCGCCACCGTCAGGACGGCGGAAAGGATGGAAGCACCGGCGGAGCAGGAACGGTGAGGGTCTACAACAGGAGGAACCATGGCAGGTAAAACAGGAAAATCCTTTGAGGAACGACTGAAACAGCTAGAACAGCTGGGAGAAAAGATCCGAAAAACCGATGTACCCTTAGACGAGGCGTTAAAAGCCTTTGAGGAGGGGATAAAACTGGCCCGTTCCCTGGAAAAGGAGCTTGCCAGAATAGAAAGCCGCATCGAAATTCTCATGAATAACCCGGAGGCCCCGGCAGAAGAAAAGCCAGAATTGGGTCTCTTTGACGAGGAACTTTCATGAGCAAGCCAGAAAAAGGGGCCCCTTCAGGGAGCACCATCCACGTCCTTGCTCCGGAAGTAGCCCAGCGGATTGCGGCGGGGGAGGTCATCGATCGGCCCGCAGCGGTGGTGCGGGAATTGATGGACAACGCTCTGGATGCAAAGAGCCAGCGGATCGATGTGGCTATCAGCGGTGGAGGATCGGACCTCATCGAAGTGATTGATGATGGCATAGGCATGGTAAAGGAAGATCTCCAGCTCTGCTGGCTTCCCCATGCGACAAGCAAAATCCAGAGTCTTGAGGACCTGGAGCACACCACAACCCTGGGATTCCGCGGAGAAGCCCTGGCGGCCATTGCCGCCGTAAGCCGCCTGGAAATCACCTCTTCCGATGGGAACGGGGCCTGGCAACTTGAAATTGGGCCCTTGACCCGTTCCCGGGAAGAACCAATACTCCGGCCTGTCCAGCGGAATCGGGGGACCACCGTCCGGGTTCGGGCCCTGTTCGAAACCGTTCCGGCCCGAAAAAAATTCCTGAAACGCCCTCCGGCAGAGGCCCAGCTCTGTTACCAGGTGTGGTGCGATAAGGCCCTGGCCTTCCCCGAACGGGAATTCCGATTCCTGCAGGAAGGGGCCCTTAAGACCCTCTTGCCCGCCGTGGGAGGATACCGGGAGCGCTTTTCCCAGATTCTCCTCAGCGAACGGGAAAAACCCTTTCTCCACGAAGTATATGGGTCAGGAGATGGCTTTTCCGTGCATATCATCATTGGCGGACCGGAACTCTATCGCTCGGATCGGCGGAATCAGTTCGTTTTTGCGAATCATCGGCGGATTCAAGAATATGCCCTCCTGCAGGCCCTGGAATACGGTTGTCAGGGATTTTTCCCTAACGGGACCCATCCGGTAGGAGCCCTTTTTATAGACATCGATCCAGCCCTGGCGGACTTCAATATCCATCCTGCCAAACGGGAAGTCCGTTTTAAAGACCCTGCGGCCATTCATCATACGATTACCCGGACGCTCCAAGATTTCTTTGGACGCCATGTCCTGTATGTGCAGGGAGGAACCGCCGCCACAACGGGGAGCGCCCCGGCGGAACAGGTCCTTTTTGAGGCCAGCCCTCCCTTCCACAAGGAGAAGGCTCCTTCTTCTTTTTTGGCAGTTCAGTCTACGGAAAAAACTGATGCTTCCGGTTTTTCTGGCCATGGGAAACCGGAGGAAGGAGGAGAAAGGTTCTTTTCCTCTGGCAGGACAGGAAAAGGAGACCCTTTCATACGGGCTGAACAGATTGAACAGTTCCTGGCTCGATCCTCCTCCTTTGCACCCCTTCCGGGGAAGGAGCAGGAGAAAACCGCCCTTTCCGGCGAAGATTTTCGTTACCTGGGCCAACTATTCAATCTTTTTCTGATAGTAGAAAAGGACGACACCCTCTACCTCATTGACCAACATGCGGCCCACGAACGGATCCTCTTCAATGAACTGCAGGACCGGCCTCCGCCGCCGCAGGAACTCCTGGTACCCCTTCCCTTTACCACCGACACGGAAACGGTCGACGCCTTTCTTACGACCCATCGGCAAGAACTGGCCCACTATGGCCTTGTTATTACCCCTGAAGCTCCCGGCACCTGGCTCCTTGAAGCCCTTCCTTCTTGCTGGAAACTTTCCCCTGAAAAGACCATCGAGCACCTTTTGAGCATGCCAGGGGAAAAGGAAAACTTTACTCAACGATGGATTGCGACTCTCGCCTGTCACTCGGCGATTCAGGATGGCGAAATTCTTGATGACCGTACCGCTCAGGCCCTGGCAGCGGCCGCCCTGGAGTTACCGGAGCCCCGCTGTCCCCATGGACGGCCCATCTGGATAAGGCTTTCCCGGGAAGACCTATTTAAAATGGTCCGGCGCCTGGAGTAAGGAACACAACCAACAATTTACTTTTTGGAATGGCCGCCTTTCCTACTTGTTCCCTTCAGGGAAAAAACGAACCGACTGAGTAAGGGCATACCCTTCGAAGGTTCCGGCGGACACAAAAAGGGAGCCCAGTGTGGCCGGAATAGCAGAGACCACCGGCGCAGAAAGGGTAAGACGCCCTGCCTCGGCCCGTTTCATCCCCAGATGATGGATAAAATTCACCGCATCTGAAATGACAGCTCCTGTTTGCCCCGGAGGGGCAAAGGGAAGCTCCCCCCCATGGATAGCCGCGATAAGGCCTACGGGCCTATCCAGGTGGAGTTCTTCGCAGGTAATCAAGGGAAAATTGAGGAAGAATCGCAGCAGTTGTTCTATGACACGGCTGATTCGCCGTTCTTCGTAAGGCACCAGGAAAAGGAAACTGCAGTTTCGCTGCATCCACAGAAGGCCATCTACAGGAGAAACTAAGGGGGTAAGCAACCGATGGAGGGCGCTCCGCAATTCCTGGAAACGGCTATCCCCGAGACTTTCTTTTATATGATCCTGTTGATCCAGGGTTACATAGACAAGGTAAAAGGGATAGGTACAGCCAACCTGTATCTTCTGCCAGCCAGGGAAGCGATACGGAGGGGAGGATTTTTTTTGTTCCCCTTCATTACCTGAAGCAGCGGGCATTTCCTCTTCTTCGATCTCAGCATATTTTCCCCGCGAAAGGTATGCTGCCAGCGAAAGGGCCCGCTTCAGGCGTCGCACCGAGAGGCCCTCTTCTACCACCAGGGATGGCCCAAGGTAATCGCAGGCCCCTTCCTGAAAGAACAGCGCCGGATCCTCTGCATGCTGGGTTTTACAAAGGACACCCCAGGGAATTGTGATTTCCCTCCGCTGGAGCAGGGAAAGCACTTTTCGAATCGCCGGCAGCGGATAACTTTCGATATCAAAATAGAGGATATCTACCCCCGAAAGATCTACCGTCTGATGATTCGGTGCCGGCCCACTACGAAGTTCTACTCCCTTTGCGGTTTTAATGGAAAGACAGGAATTATCCTTTTCCGTAGCCACATACACAATCATCGGCTTTCCCCCACCCGGACACTGTAGGATCGGGTCTTATACCCCTTCCAGGAAGCAAGGGGACCAAAAAGATCCTGGATAATCCGGTCCACATCCATAAAAACATTTTCTGAAACCACCAGAGTATCCGGTTTTGCACAGGAGGCTTCGATCTCTCCAATCTCCCGGATCACCTCATTCCTCTTTAATTCATCACTGTAGAAAGAATATTTGAGGGGGCCCCCATGAACCGCAAGACGAAGCTGCAGGGGACGATCCAGGGGATTAGAAAGGCGATTGTAAAAAAAGAGTTCGTGGAGAACTTCCATGGCTGCACAGACCGCCGCGGTATGTTTGTTTCCAAAGAGAAAAGCCCCGATGGCCCCATCGCCTTCCCAGGCCCAGACACGGCCCATCCGTTTATACACCGCCTTATGGACGATCTCTCGAAGCTCCCCATAGGCCTGGTCAACCCGTTCTTTGGGATTGTCTCGAACAATAAGGGAATTCTGCACGATATCAAGCCGGAAAAGGACAAACTGGAGCTCTTCTCCTTCGATAAGACGTCCCCAGTGGGGAGTAATCTGGCCCTCTCCCCGTTCCATAAAAAGCCCACTGGTACTATCGTACAGGTATCCCTCGGCGGCAATGCCCTTTAAGAGTTCCCGGAGATAACAAACCGGATACTCCCGCCCCATAAAACCTTCCCGGTTGATGCGGAGCAAAAGCTCAATCAACTGTAAATACCGGCCTTCTACCAGAACATCTTTCAGAAGCTGGGACGCGGCGGTTTGGGCTGTAATGGGAATATTCTCAGGGATCCCCGAACGGGCATGGATGTCATAGCCCGGTATAAGGAGCTTACCGATCCGTACCAGCATTTCCGCATTAAAAGATTCGTATAAAACCCGGACCGAAAGAGACGCAAGGGCACTTTTAATCTTCATCGACCTTCAACCTTTCGGGCTCGTTTCGCCAGGTCCTTCGAAACAAGCCTGTGCTACTTTTTTAGTCCCCCCGGGGACTGCTTGTTCGTTTTAAAAAAATAGGGAGCCTTTCCTCAAGGTCTCCCCGGCGTTTCTTTGTTCAAGGCCACCGGGATACAGAGAAATGGTGGTTCCCACTTTTTATTTAGAAATATTCCTGCCGGGAACGGGAGTTGAACCCGTACCCCCTTGCGGGGAGGGGATTTTAAGTCCCCGGTGTCTACCATTCCACCATCCCGGCGAATTAGACTATTGTATAATAGCAGGAGCACCTGCTATGGTCAAGAAGTATGGTGAACTTCTATGATACCCACGCCCACCTGTACGCTCTTAAGACAAAACATCCAGATCTATATGAGGCCCTGGTAAAGCCATCGTCGGATGCTGCTCCTGAGGGGGGGGCTTCCCCCGAGAATCCTTTTCCGTCCTTCATCATCGATGTGGGAACCGACCCAGGGGACCTGCTTCCCCGGTGGGAAGCATTTGCCGCCGATCCTCAAGTATACCTGAGCGCTGGTATCTGGCCCGGTGAACAAGCAATCCGTACCTGGTCTCAGCAGGTAGAACACCTTAAACAGGACATAGATAGGGTGCTTTATTCCCCTGGATCAGTTGGAACCCACCAGGAATTCCCGAAGCCTCGCCTGATTGCCATCGGAGAATGCGGTCTTGACCGACACTGGAATCGGGATCCCCAGATCTGGAAGCAGGAACACCAGTTATTCGAAGCCCAGCTTTACCTGGCCCGGGAATATAATGTACCGGTCATCGTGCATTCCCGGGATGCCGCCAGAGAAACCGCGGAAATCCTTCGCTCCGTACCAGGGGTACGGGGAGTTATCCACTGCTTTTCCTATGGAAAGGAGGAGCTTTCCTCTTTTCTGGACCTCGGGTTTTTTGTCTCCTTTGCGGGGAATCTCACCTACAAAAAAAGGGGCCCCCTCCAGGAAGCCCTTGCGGCCTGTCCACTTAACCGACTGCTCCTTGAAACGGATAGCCCCTATCTGGCGCCCCATCCGTACCGGGGGAAGGCCTGCCACCCCGGGATGATTCATGCCACCTATGAGGAAGCAGCCCTCATCCACGGCATGGCCACCGAAGAGCTCGCAGCCCAGATACGAAACAACATTCAAACCCTTTTCGGGGTAGACCTTTCTTCCCCCGCGGGGGAGCCACTGCGCTAGGGCGTTCCTCTTGCCATTTTTAGCGTAAGGACTTCCCCCGCCGCTCTCTCGCAAAAACAGTGATGGCCCTATCAAGACCTTTCTTCTCAGCGGGAGGGAAGACACACAATCGACTCCCTGTTATTTTCAGCGGACCACGGGGCGTAAAACCGCGGGGACCCTTTTTCTCACCGAGCAGCGAGGCGCAGGATTGCCTCCACATCGGAGGCATCGAGCCGACGGTACGCACCGATGGGCCCCATGATCACGGCTCTGCGGGCCATCTCAGGGATCTTATCGGTGGGGATATCCGCTTCCCGCAAAGAGGGGGCAAGCCCTATGGAACGGTAAAATTCTTTGAGCCGCAGAATTCCCTGTCGGGCTGTCTGCTCAGGATCATAGAACAGGCCATCTACCCCAAAGACTTCCTCTGCAAAACGGGCAAAGCGCCGCACATCCACGAGGAGGTTATATTCCATCCAGGCGGGGAACACGATGGCAAGGCCCGCCCCATGGGCAATGTCATAGAGGGCCGAAATTTCATGCTCGATCATGTGGGTGGCCCAGTCCCCTATTCTACCAGTACCCAGAAGGTCGTTATGCGCTATCGTCCCGGCCCACATAATCTCCGCCCGGGCATGGTAATTGGTGGGGTCATGGATGACCACCGGCGCATTCCGGACGATGGTTTTCATCGTGGCCTCGCAGAGCCGGTCCGTCAGTTCCACATGGTCTTCCCGGGTAAAATACCGCTCCATGATATGGGCCAGCATGTCCACAATGCCGCAGGCTGTCTGATAGGGGGGCAGGGAAAAGGTGAGTTCTGGATTTAAAATTGAAAAAACAGGCCTAAGGCATTCGGCGGTAAGCCCCCGTTTCCAGGGGCCCCGTTCATCGGTAATCACCGAGCTCGGACTTGCTTCACTTCCCGCGGCGGGGATGGTAAGCACCGTCGCCACCGGCAATGCCTCAGCAGGACTCCCCTTACCATCATAAAAATCCCACACATCCCCTGCGTAAGGAACCCCGGCGGCGATAGCCTTAGCCGAGTCAATCACCGAACCGCCCCCTACCGCCAGGATCAGCCCTACCTTCTCGTTCCTACAGAGCCGGATTCCCTCATACACCAGGGAAAGCCGGGGATTTGGCTGCACCCCTCCCAGTTCCACCCACTGGACCCCCGCAGCCTTAAGGGAATCCTTTACCTTGTCCAGGAGACCTGAACGGACCACGTGTCCCCCCGAATGGTGCAGCAGAATCTTCGTAGCAAAGCGACGGGCCTCTTCCCCCACCTGGCGTTCCATGCCCCGACCAAAGAGAATTTTCGTTCTATTTTCGAAGACAAAGTTTTGCATCTTATACCCTCCCTCTTAGCCATAAATATAGCGGCGAATTTGCCTTAGGCTGAGCGGTTCGGCGGCGAAGCGACGAACCTGAACCTCCTTTTGTATCATAGCATATATTTGAGTATTCTTGTAACCCATCTTTTGCAGCTGAATATGGCGGGAACGAATATACTCTTCCAATGTTTTACTGTATGTCAAAAGGACATCTTCGATAATCCGAGCCGCAAGGGAGGCTTCAATGCCATAGGATGTGGAAATCCGATTCACCAGATCCGGCTCTACCGGGGAACTTTCCCAATTTTTATTATTCATACCGATATGATGGAGGAGAACCTTCCTTTTTGACAAGCCGAAAAAGGCCTTTTTGGGTCCCCGAGCAAGCCCTGTACCCGAAATCGGGCACAGGACCAGATTCTCGATATTCTAACAGGAGGAAACACGAACCCACAGGCCTCGTTCTTTCAGCGACAGAGAAAGAACGGGATCCTGTTTTTACGTCCCTGGGAAGGCTCCGTACTTACCAGGCAGGCTCAGGGGCTTACTCGCTTGCGATCCCGGGGGAAAAGGCTTGCCTCTTTTACATTGGCAAGGCCCAAAATCTTTTGGGTAAGCCGCTCACAGCCGATGGCAAACCCCCCATGGGGAGGGCAACCGTACTTAAAAATAGCAAGATAATCCCGCAGACCCTCTTCCGTAAGCCCAAAACGGGGCAACACCTCGAGGAGCGCCTGGTACTGTTCCTGACGGCGCCCGCCGGTGGTTATCTCAAGGCCCCGGAAAAGGGCATCAAAACTCATGGTTTTTGTCGCATCCAGGGGATAGGTATAGAAGGGCCGATGTTTCCGGGGGAACTGGTTCACAAACACCAGTTCTATCCCGTATTCCCGACCCGCCCAGGCGCAGAGGAGCCGTTCCACCGCCGGGGTTACCTCGAAAAAGCCCAGTTTGGCGCTGGCCTTTTCGTCTTCGAGCAGGGCCTGGTTATGCTGCTGGGCTTCGGTAAAAGCCAGGGCGAGGGCATCGTCATGGGCAATGAGGGGGGCCTTAAACACCAAGTTGGGATCGGGGACCCGGGCATTCCAGAGTTCCAGTTCTGGTCCATTTTTTCGTGCCACCTGTTCAAAGATGTGGGCCAGAAGCCCCCGTTCAAGCTCGATAAGGTCAAGCTCACTGGTAATGAAGGCCATCTCCACATCCATAGAAACATACTCATTCAGGTGACGGGGGGTATCGTGTTTTTCCGCCCGGTAGGCAGGGGCTACCTCGAATACCCGCTCAAGGCCGGCGGCAACCATGGTTTGTTTATAAAATTGAGGGGACTGGGCCAGGTACACCTTTTTATCAAAATAGTTTACCTCAAAAAGCCCCGTTCCTCCTTCGGTGCCGCTCCCAATGAGTTTGCTGCTTTTAATTTCGGTAAAATCCTGGGAACGGAGGTACTCAGAAAAGGCTTCGATGATGGTGGCCTGTACTTTGAAGATCGCCCTAATCCGGGGGTTTCGCAACGAGAGAACCCGCTTATCCAGGATGGTATCAAGCCCCATTTTGGTCACATCGCCGTTTACCTGGAAGGGCAGGTCTGGCTCAGCCCGGGAAAGGAGGGTACTGTGCTGCACCCGGACTTCCACTCCGCCGGGGGCTTTGTCGTTTCTCGTGGGGAGTCCTTCCACCTGAATCACCGACTCAAGGGTATAATCGGTCTTTCCTTCCACCACCAGTTGCACCAGGCCAGATCGATCCCGCAGAATGATAAAACTTACTCCGCCCAATTCCCGGATCCGGTGAATCCAGCCTTGCAGCATAATCGGTTGAGGGGAATCCGATGTGGCATACTGCGCCACATCCCGAGCTAAGACACGCATGACCCATCCTCCTGCAAACACCGTTCTACCTCTTCTTTTGTTAGGGTACCATCACAGCGGCCCCCACTGGCGGCCAGGACCTTTCCTACCAGGTATGCCACCAGGGTCTCGTAACGTTTGCGATTTTCCGCCCTTTGGGCATCCCGGGCATCCTGAACCGTAGCCCCCTCATGGGTAAAGACCTGTTCCACATAGGAGCGGATACGGCTGCGATCCTTAATCCGTTCCCATCCTTTTTCCTGAATAATCTCCAGGGGATCCCGATCTTCTTTGACCACCAACTCCAGGGTTTCCTTGGCGTTCTTTGTGGAGACCTTTTCATCTGCCACAAGGTATACCAGCTGGGCAAGCCGGGCCGGCGTAAGTGCCCAGTGTGATAAATCTTCCACAGCAACACCGTCCCGGTTAATGATCCGCTTTACGTCGCTAGAAAGCCAGAGGGCGATCCGCCGGGCGAGATTTGCCGTGGTAAGCGCCGGCGATGGTACCACTTCCCCTTTTCTCTGGGGCTGGTCCTCTTGAGGGGGTACAAAAGGGATGGTCCCCTTTTTTTCTCCTGAAGGATCAAACACGGCCTGTATTGCCCCTACCGCCTGCTCATAATACTCTGCCAGGGCTCGTTCCTGGGTAATAAAATCGGCCTGCTCAAAAGAAAGCCCCCACTCTTTTTGGAGCCGCATTCTCCGATCCCGGGGAGATTCTATCAGGGCGTCCTCCAGGGAACGGTAAAACTCTTCATCAAAGGTGATGGGGGGAATATCCGGTTCCGGGAAATACCGGTAATCCTGGGCATTCTCCTTACTTCGCATGGGTTCGGTCTGATCCCGGTTTTCGTTCCACAGTCGGGTTTCCTGACGTACCGGCTTTCCTTCTTCCAGAAGAGCCTTTTGCCGTTCAATTTCATAATCCAGGGCAAGGCGAACAAAACGGGATGAGTTAAGGTTCTTTATTTCCACCTTTTTGCCGAGCCCGGCCCCCTGCCGATTCACCGACACGTTGGCATCGGCCCGGAGACTCCCCTCTTCCATGTTGCCATCACAGACCCCCAGGTATCGAACAAGGCGGCGTAAACTCTGAATGAATTCCTCCGCCTCTTCTCCCGTTTCCATATCCGGTTGGGTAACAATCTCCAGGAGGGCCGTGCCTGCCCGGTTATAATCGATAAGACTCACGTTGCCCGCGTGGATCATCTTGCCCGCATCTTCTTCAAGATGACATTCCTTGATGCGAATTCGTTTTGATTTTCCCCCCACATCGATATCCAGGTACCCCTCCTGCCCGAGGGGAGAGGCAAACTGGGAAATCTGATAGTTTTTGGGCATATCGGGATAAAAATATTGCTTCCGTTCAAACCAGGTCCGGTTTGGAATACGGCAATTCAGAGCCCGGGCAACCAGGCCCCCCATCCACAACGCTTCAGGATTCAGTTCGGGGAGCACCCCCGGTTGTCCCGTGCAGATGGGACAGATATTGGTATTTGGTTCATCCCCAAAGGCGGCCCGACAGGAACAGAATACCTTCCGGGCCGTTTTAAGATGGATATGCACTTCTAGCCCAATAAAGGATTGATACATGGCTTACCTCCAGAAGGACTGATATCCCGCAGGGTGGGGATAGCCCTGCCGATCACCGTAGAGTTTTGCGAGCCCACAGAGGATCTCCTCTGAAAAAGGAGCGCCCATAAATTGCATCCCTACCGGGAGGCCTCCTTTGACGCCAACAGGGAAAGCCAGGGCAGGAAGACCTGCCAGGTTCGCCGCGCAGGTAAACACATCGGCCACCTTCTGGGCAAAAGAGGAAAGCCCCGCTTCACTGCGTCCAAAGGCCCGGCGGGGAAACACCGGCAAAAGAATTGCCCCATACCGGGCAAGGACCGCATCGAATTCCCTCCGAATTTGCTGTCGAATTTCCTGGGCCCGGTGATAATACCGATCCTGAAAGCCCGAACGGAGCACAAAGGTGCCCACCAATATTCGCAGCTTCACTTCGTCCCCAAACCCAGAACGGCGGCTTGCACGAACAAGATCCTCCGGGCTTTCTACAAGAACATCCTGACCAGGTCGCATCCCGTAGCGGATCCCATCAAAACGGGCCAGGTTAGCACTCGCCTCAGCCGTCGCAATGGTATAATAGGCGGCCACCGCGTAGGAAAGACTCGGGATAGTCACTGGTTCCACCGAATAGCCCAGAGATCGATAAAAGCCTATAGTCTCTTCAAAACCTTCGATTATCTCTTGTTCCAGAAAGTTCTGAAGGGACAATTCTGTTTCTGAAGCTATAGATCCTGTTCCAAGACTCTCCCCCGCCCTCGCTAAGGTTTCGGCAAGCAATGAGGGATCGATATACCCAATTCGAAGGTTTTCTGGCGCCGGGACAGGGGGAAGGCCATCCTCGATTAAATGCATCGGAGCAGGGCTTGTCCCCTGTTCAGGACCTTTGCCTACCATCGTGGTCATATCATGAGGATCGGGTCCCCGAATCACCTGAAACACCTGGAAGGCCCGGTCCACCGTGTCCGCCAGGATTCCTATGGCTTCGAGACTTGAGGCGTAGGCCACAAGGCCATAACGGGAAACGGCGCCGTAGGTAGGTTTAAGGCCCACCACCCCACAGAAGGCCGCCGGTTGTCGGACGGACCCTCCCGTATCAGACCCAAGAGCAAAGGGGACCAGCCCCGCCGCGACGGCCGCCGCGGAGCCCCCCGAGGAACCTCCCGCCACACGATGGGTATCCCAGGGATTATTGGTCTGTTTGAGGGCCGAGTTGTCCGTGGAAGACCCCATGCCAAACTCGTCCAGGTTAGTTTTTCCCACCGGCACCGCCCCTTTCTGAAGAAGCCGTTCCACCGCCGTCGCTGTATAGGGGGCCCGGTACTGCTCTAGAAGGCGGGAACCACAGGTAAGATGAAAGCCTTCGACGGCGATATTATCCTTTACCCCAAAGGGTATGCCGGCAAGGGGAGCCCTGGCCTCCACCTCTGAACTCCCGGGAGAAACATTTCCCTGAGACCCCCCTCCATTTTTAAAAACCGGGGCCCATTCACCGGGTGGACGATGTTCAAGAAAAGCCCCTATCCGAGCTTCCCACTGGGTAAAGTACCTATCAAATGTATCCTGTTCCATAGGAATAATCCTTTCTTTGTTGTAACCCTCTGATAGACCTGGCTTTGGCGGGCCCCAGCGGGACCGTCGCACCTTCTGTATGAAAACTCATCAGCCTGGCTTATAAAACATTGGGAACCACGATAAAAGAATGGCGCGTTTCCCCCGCCAGTTGCACAAGCTGTGTGGGGTTTACGGGGCGTCTTGTTTGATGGCTCCCATCGGTGTGAGAGGTCTGGGCATGGTGGTTATCATAGGTATTCTTCCACACCGCATACGGCAGTGCGTCCTTCGCATGGAGGAAAAGGGACAATGCATCCTCTCTGGCTGGGGAAACCTCAGGAGGGGCCGCAAGAGAGAAGGTATCCATGGCGGCAAAAAAAGCAAGCATCTGTTCGATGGCAGGCAGAGCCCGGCGGAGTTCCTCTTCTGTCATATCCAGTTGGGCAAGCTCTGCCGTGAGTCGTACTTCATCCTGAATCATGACTTCAACGTACCAGAATATGTATACAGTGTCAAGAATATTTATGCATAAAAAGAGGCGTTAATAAGGCTTTTATGCGTTTTTTTGTATTTTTATACAATCAGCGATATATTTCAGGTTCCAGGCAAGGGACCTCTTCTTCCAGAGGTTCCAGGATGTCCTGGAGAACCGCCGGGGCTCCCGCTACACCCTGTTTTAATAGGGCAGTCACCGCCGGACGCCCAATCAGGGCCTCCTCGGCACCGAGTACTCGGGCTACCTGCAGGTCCCGGTAAGACCGGATTCCCCCATCGACCCAGAGAGCCCCACAATAACGACGAAGTTCCTTTCCGTAAACTGCGAGGAAATCCACCGTAGAACCCCGTACCGTTTCTACCCGTCCTCCATGATTAGATATAAAGGCCACATCGGGACGCAGTTCCCGCACCAGGTCGATATCTTCTTTTTTGAAAATTCCCTTAATCACGAAGGGAACATGGGCAGCCCGCTGTAATTCCCGGAGAGACCGGGCATCCTTTTGCTCCAGGTGCACCAGGTCCCGCATGGTTTTTATAGCATAGGAATCGATATCCACCCCCAGGTATTCCGCCACATCCCGGGCCCATTCAAACCGTTCCAGAATCCGATGGTTCGGATAGGGTTTACAGAACACCGCCCCCTTGACCCCATAGGAGCGCAGGGCCCCTATGCCAGAAAGGAGTTTTTCATCGGGGTAGCCATCCCCGATGGAAAGTCGAAGTCCTGCCACAAGGGCAACTCCAATAAGGTCCCCATAGAAGGGAGCCTCTTCCCCATACCCCACATTTTGCATTGCCCCCGTCATGGGAGCAAGTCTGAGAGGTACCGACGGTGTATCCTCCTCTACCAGGGGATAGTACTTTTGCCAGGAACTACAGTTAAGAATAAAATTCTCGTTATTACCAACCCCTCCCATCCCGGGAAGTTCATTGATACAGCCCTGACCATCGCAGCGGGGACAAAAATGACACTTGCTTTCTATCTTCATACTCTACCTATCGGAAAGATTAACAGAAAGTACCACAAAAAACCAGCAGAATCCCTGGTAAAAAGACCTCTCTTTATAGCGAGAAGTTGTAAAATCCCTCTTTTGTTAATACGGGGCTCCATTCCTCGGTCCTCTCTTCAATAAAAAATCCTTTATACACGGGATACACGGGGGTTCCATTATACACAGGGGCTTATAAATAAGACTATTTTAGTAATGATTTGACGAGCCACCATAAAAAAGGCTATGTTATAAGTAAACACGCAGAAGGGAGGCAGACATGGCTACTATCACCTTTAAAGGGAATCCCATTCATACCATAGGGGAACTTCCTGCCATAGGAAGCAGGGCCCCCGATTTTGTCCTGGTAAACGGGGAACTCCAGAATGTAAGACTGGATAATTTCAAAGGAAAAAAGAAAATCCTGAACATCGTTCCCAGTCTTGATACGGGGGTTTGTGCCGCTTCAGCCCGCCGCTTTAATCAAGAGGCAGCCCAATTTCCCAATACGGTCATCCTGACCATTAGTCGAGATTTACCTTTTGCACAAAAACGCTTCTGCAGTACCGAAGGGATCGATCAAGTTATCACCCTATCGGACCTGCGGAGCCGAGATTTTGGGAAGGCCTATGGGGTAGAAATTATCGATGGGCCCCTGGCAGGGCTCCTTTCCCGGGCAATTGTGGTGCTCGATGAAGAGAACCGGGTCATCTACACCGAACAGGTTCCCGAAATAGCCCAGGAACCCAATTATGAGGCAGTACTCCGCGTTTTTAAGGGGAAATAAGAACTAAAGCCAAGGAAGTCGCTTACAGGTTGAAAAAAAGAATAGGGAGTTTTTAGAATATAGAAAGAAACTTTTTACGGGATGTTTATAAAAAGGGGGAATTATTGAAAGGTTCATAGCGTTACTCGTACCAAAACTTTTTCTAAATGCTTGACAATATTAGATTTTAAATAAATACTTCTAGGTATTATGAGTCTCTATCAGAAAGCTAAAGAAAATGAACAAATAGCTGAGTACTGCTATAAGGAGGAAATAAGCGCATATAATGCCGGGGCAAGCCGGGCGTATTACGCGGCCTTTCAAAAGGCAAAAGCATATATGATAGAGAAAAAATTCGATTATGAGAAGTTTTTACAAAAAATTAAGGCTACAGAAAAGCCTTTTTCCCATGGTACTATACAACGGGCCTTGGTGGAGTGTCTCATAGTTAATGGAAGGAAATAAGAATCAAATTTATAAATTAAATGTCTGGGATAATTTATACCAGCGACGAATAAAAGCGGATTATAAGGACAAAATGATTAGTAGGGATGAAATGGAAGCATCTCTTCAAGAATTAAACACTGTACTTACCGTCATCCCTTGAAAGAAGGAATTTGTTTTATGATAGATCCTAACCTTTTTATTTCTATTGATATAGAAAAAACGATACAAACCTATTTTCCTCAGGTAAAGATTGCTATTTTTTATGAACCTGAGGGAGATTGTTATTTTGTTGCAATTGACAATGCCTCAGTTTATTATTCTGATCAATATCAAGAATTAGTTATGGATATCAAGATGAATATTCTATGGAAAAAGAATATTAATAATTATTTTTTTATTCTTGATCATGACTCCTGTTGCGGTAAATCAATAGAGGATATTTCAAGCACACAAACAAGAAAGGAAGGGTTTGTGTTTTGGTCTGTGTCTGAAGAAATAGTAAACTTTGAGCAAATTTCTTCCTTCTTTCTGCTAGACAAAGAACTCGTTGCATAGGGAATTTTTACATGGATAACAGCAAACAACCCGGTATCCAGTTTGAATCAATAATTCTAACGGATTTGACTTTTTCAAGAAATCCTACAATCCTTCAGAAACCAGAATTAAAAATAGAATTCCAAAGCACTATTTCATTCTCAGAAAAGTACCCGCTGCCATGACTCCGTTGGGGCTGATTAATAGGAGCCGGGGCGAGGGTGTACGGCAGGAGGGTGTCGAGGGCGGCACTTTTGTCCGAGGCCCGGGCGTACTCAGTGAAGAGGTGACACAGGTAGCGATAGGGTTCGTGGCCGTTGGCTTTGGCGGTCTCGATGAGGGAATACAGCCGTCCACTGGCCTTGGCCCCATGCACGGAGTCATGAAAAAGCCAGTTCTTGCGGCCAATCACAAAGGGGCGAATGGCGTTCTCTACGGGGTTGTTGTCGGGGGTAAGCAGCCAGTGGTCCACATACCGAATCGCCCGGCGATACTGCCCCAGGGCATAGGCGATGGCAGACCCCAGGGGACTATGGGGCGGGACCTTCGTTTCCCAGTGGTTAAGCCACGAGCGAATCTCTTCAAAGACCGGCGCAGTCGCAGCCTTCCGTTCCTCCACAAAGACCTCCCGGGAAAGTTCCCCTGCAGCAAGACGAGCACGCAGATCCTTTTCAATCTGATAGAGTCTTCGGATGAGGCGTACCATCTCGGCGGCGGTGCAGGTGGGCCCCTGCTCACTCACGAGCCGATAGAACTCCCGCCGGATATGGGCCCAGCAGCCCACATGAATAATTTCCGGCCGCCGGCCAATGCGGCTGTAGCCACTGTACCCGTCGGTCTGCAGGTACCCTGAGAAGTTCCCGATGATAGACGCCGCCACATCCCCCGAACGAGAGTCGGCATACTCAAACCAGATGATGGGGCGAGGTGGGTCCGTCGACCCAGGCCCCTCTTTGAAGCCCCGGGCAACCCACATCCGGGATTGACTTGTCGCAGGCCGCTCTGGCTCATGCAGCACCTGCGTCACCGTCTCATCCATCCCCAGGACCGGCGACGACCGCAGGTCCTCCTTCATCCGCCGCCACAGCGGCTCCAGTTCCTCACTCACCCGCAGAATCATCCGGGCCATGGTCCCCCGACCCAGCTCAAGCCCGAGCCGCTGGAGCGCCCCTTCCTGTCGATATAACGGCAGCCCATCCACATACTTACTCACGATGATGAACGCCGCCGTGCTGTTGGCATACTGGCTCCCCTTCGCTATCTTCGCTGGCGCCGGTGCGCTGACAATGGCCGGTTCGTCGTGGCCGATGAAGTCGTCGCAGGTGCAGGGGCCGTACTTCCGCCGCACATGCACCTTCACTACCACCTTCGCAGGGATAATCTCTACCTCTTCGCTCCGCTCTTCCCCGATGACCGGCCGTTCCCTCGCACACCACGGACAGGCGCGAGCTGCCTCATCAAGCTCGTGGAACACCTCTACCCGTTCAATGTCTCCCCGAATCCGTCGCCGCCCGCTCCCGGGGGCCTTCTTCCGGCGTTGTGTGGTGAGCGGTCAGGACCACGGGCTCGGTGGCACTCTGTCCCCGGGGCCACGGGAAGGTTCCCCGTTCAAGCCGTTTGGTCCACAGGCAAAAGCCGTTCCGATCCCAGTACAATATCTTGAGGACCCGCTTACTCTTCCCGCAGAAGAGAAACAGGTCCCCGCTGAATAACGGTGCCTTCCATTCCTGTTCCACCAGCGCCGCAAGGCTGTAGGCCTGCTTGCGCATGTCCGTCGGCCCGCTCCTGAGGTATATCCGCAGCCGGCTTACCTCTGGCCACATACCCCAACCACCGCCCGCAGGGCCGCTTCTAACGCTCCCTGTTCTACCGGCCCCTGCCACTCAAGCACCCACCCAGTCCCTCCCTGAATGATGAGTCGGGGAAAGGGCCCCTTCCGCTCGATTCCAGGACTACTCCAGGACCAGCGAGCGCCTTCGCTCGAGCGAAGGGGACTGGTCTGGCCTGCTATCTGTACCGGCAGAAAACCGGGCCGTTCGCCCGGGCCATGTTGCTCGGCGTTCTGGCGCGCTTCCCGCTGCCATCGCTGGACGGTTCTCTGGTTAAGGCCCCGCTCTGTGCAAAACTCCCGCAGGCTCTTCCCGCTTGCCCCTAATTCGGCGAGGAGGGCCCGTCGCTCACCCTCGGTGTATCGCTTCATGCTCGTATCCTCCGCCACCGAGCTTACCACACCTCCTTATCTTGTACAGATGCGCTCATGGCAGCGGGTACGTAAAAAAAATAAAATAACAAACAATAAAAATTATAGAGGAAAGCATAAAATATAAAAGAAAGATTTTTTCCCGTTTACTATTGAATTTCATAGTATTATTCCATATGGTGACGCACTGCAAATATAGCTATCTGTGTTCTATCTCGAAGACCTGTTTTCTGTAAAATATTTGAGATATAATTACGCACTGTTCCTTCACTTAAAGATAGAGCATAAGCTATCTCTTTATTAGAGAAACCTTTCCCTATTTTACCTATTATATCTAATTCAGTTCTATTCAAATTCTCAGGTAGTAATATATAATCATTTTCAAGTTTCTCTTTCTTTGTATTTTTTTTTGCAATTTCTGAAAACATTCTGAAAGCTTTCGTTGCAATTTCGGGAGTCATAAGACTACCACCAGCATAAACAGTTCTAATGGCTTTAGCAAGTTCATCCATAGCAGCACTTTTCAATAAATAGCCAGAGGCTCCATTACAAATAGCATTAAGAACATATTCATCATCATCAAAAGTAGTAAGAATGATTATAGAGGTACTAGGAGAACGGGCTTTAAGCATAGCGGTTGCTTCTACTCCATCCATAATAGGCATACGAATATCTAATAATAGAACATCAGGATGTAAGTTTGTAACTAATCTTAACGCATCATAGCCATCTTTACCTATTCCTACAACGTCAAAATCTTCCTGGGCTGACAATAAGATTTTTAAACTGTCTCTGACCATATCCTGGTCATCTACAATACCAATTTTAATCATGATAGCGAACTCCAGAACGAGGAATGTATACAAATAACCTCATACCTTTTCCAGGCTCTGTTTCAATCTCAAGAAATCCATTATGGTCTAATACACGTTGCCTCATATAGTAGAAACCAAAACCTTCCTCTATCTCTGATGCTCCCACGCCATCATCAATAATAGAAAGATGAACAGCTTTCTCATCTACTTCGATTTTTACTTCAATATAAGTAGCCTCTCCGTGACGTACTGCATTCGTTATACTTTCCTGAATAATACGGTAAATCGTTTCATCTAAAGCAGGTGTAAGGCTATCCAACTCACCATTTATTCTAAGACAGATCTTTTTAGTAGTATTTGCATTTATTTCACTCACAAGTTTGTTTATAGCAAAAGATAATGTTCCCTTTTCCAATGTATCTGGTCGCAACTCTTTTAATGAACGCCTTATATCAACAAGTCCTTGCTGAGCCAAATCTTTTAAACGTTTGATCTGTTCTATTACTTTTTGAGGTGTTTGCTTTATTAGCTCTTCTGTAGCAGTAAGACCTAATGTAATACCAGTTAAATAATGACCAATAGTGTCATGTATTTCTCTCGCTAGACGATTCCGTTCCTTAATTTTTGCAATTTCTTCAATTCGTTCAGCGTAATTTTGTAATTGTACGTTTGCAAATTCAAGCTTCTCTTTGTTTTCTTTTAATTCTTTATTCAAAGCTTTAATTCGTTGTGATTCCTCAAGAACATTTTGCAATTCAAGAACAATAAATATTATAAACAAAGCTTCACTGATAAAAAACAAAATATTTCGCAATCCCAGAATATAAGCTGTGGTAACAGTAGAATAATAATGAACATAGTCTTCTATAGAAAAAGTATAAAATCCTATAGAAATAATTTGATAATCAATAAAAATAAAACATAATACAACAATCGCGGTAAAAAAGGATTTCCACCATCGATTAGGGAGATAGGTAATTCCATTCGCTATAGGAACTAATAAAATATATTTAAAACTAAAGGGCACCTCTAAAAACCGC
>NZ_PTQW01000002.1:1697-1844 GCF_004343725.1 Treponema sp. J25 | reverse complement strand
TTTATTTAATCCACCTGAAAACTATACACCTCAATATTTTATCATTGAAGATGATTTTACTATACTTTCAATTACTTCTACCGTACCCGCTGCCATGACTCCGTTGGGGCTGATTAATAGGAGCCGGGGGCGAGGGTGTACGGCAGG
>NZ_PTQW01000002.1:0-1600 GCF_004343725.1 Treponema sp. J25 | reverse complement strand
GGGGCGAATGGCGTTCTCTACCGGGTTGTTGTCGGGGGTAAGCAGCCAGTGGTCCACATACCGAATCGCCCGGCGATACTGCCCCAGGGCATAGGCGATGGCAGAGCCCAGGGGACTGTGGGGCGGTACCTTCGTCTCCCAGTGGTTAAGCCACGAGCGAATCTCTTCAAAAACCGGCGCGGTCGCAGCCTTCCGTTCCTCCACAAAGACCTCCCGGGAAAGGTCCCCCGCAGCAAGACGAGCGCGCAGGTCCTTTTCAATCTGATAGAGTTTTCGGATGAGGCGTACCATCTCGGCGGCAGTACAGCTGGGCCCCTGCTCACTCACGAGCCGATAGAACTCCCGCCGAATATGAGCCCAGCAGCCCACATGCACAATTTCCGGCCGCCGGCCAATGCGATTGTAGCCACTGTACCCATCGGTCTGCAGGTACCCTGAGAAGTTTCCAATGATAGATGCCGCCACATCCCCCGAACGGGAGTCGGCATATTCAAACCAGATGAGGGGCCGGGGCGGATCCGTCGACCCAGGACCCACCTTGAAGCCCCGGGCAACCCACATCCGGGATTGACTCGTCGCAGGCCGCTCAGGCTCATGCAGTACCTGCGTCACCGTCTCATCCATCCCCAGGACCGGCGACGACCGCAGGTCCTCCTTCATCCGACGCCACAGCGGCTCCAGTTCCTCACTTACCCGCAGAATCATCCGGGCCATGGTCCCCCGTCCCAGTTCAAGTCCCAGCCGCTGGAGTGCCCCTTCCTGTCGATACAACGGCAGCCCATCCACATACTTACTCACGATGATGAACGCCGCCGTGCTGTTGGCATACTGGCTCCCCTTCGCTATCTTCGCTGGCGCCGGGGCGGTGACAATGGCCGGTTCGTCGTGGCCGATGAAGTCGTCACAGGTGCAGGGGCCGTATTTCCGTCGCACATGCACCTTCACCACCACCTTCGCAGGGATAAGCTCCACCTCTTCGCTCCGCTCTTCTCCGATAACGGGCCGTTCGCTCGCACACCACGGACAGGCGCGCGCCGCTTCATCAAGCTCGTGGAGTACCTCTATCCGTTCGATATCTCCCCGAATCCGTCGCCGGCCGCTGCCGGGGGCCTTCTTTTCGGCGGTGTGTGGTGATAGCCGGTCCTTTCGGCGCAGCCTCAGGGGCCTTTTGTATCTCGTCTTGAGCTGTGAGTTCAGCCTCATTGAACAGCTTTCCCTGTCCCCTACGTGAGTCGGCTGTACTGCAACTCCGGAAATCGCTTCCAGAAATCTATCCCCTCAAGGAGCATCCCCAGTTCTTCTTCCGTCAGTACCACAGGCTCGGTGGCACGCTGCTCCCGTGGCCATGGGAAATTTCCCCGTTCAAGCCGCTTGGTCCACAGGCAAAAGCCGTTCCGGTCTCAGTACAAGATTTTGAGTACCCGTTTGCTCTTCCCACAGAAGAGAAACAGGTCCCCGCTGAATAGTGGCGCCTCCCACTCCCGCTCCACCAGAACCGCAAGGCTGTAGGCCTGTTTCCGCATATCCGTCGGCCCTGGCCTCAGGTATATCCGTAGCCGGCTTACCTCAGACCACATATCCCAACCACCGCTCGCAGGGC
>NZ_PTQW01000001.1:513-1972 GCF_004343725.1 Treponema sp. J25 | reverse complement strand
GCGGTGGTTGGGGTATGTGGCCAGAGGTAAGCCGGCTGCGGATATACCTCCGGAGCGGGCCGACGGACATGCGCAAGCAGGCCTACAGCCTTGCGGCGCTGGTGGAACAGGAGTGGAAGGCGCCGTTATTCAGCGGAGACCTGTTTCTCTTCTGCGGGAAGAGCAAGCGGGTCCTCAAAATCTTGTACTGGGACCGGAACGGCTTTTGCCTGTGGACCAAACGGCTTGAACGGGGAACTTTTCCATGGCCAGGGAAGCAAAGCACCACCGAGCCCGTGGTCCTGACGGAAGAAGAACTTGCGATGCTCCTTGAAGGGATAGATTTCTGGAAGCGATTTCCGGAGTTGCAGTACAGCCGGCTCACGTAGGGCCATCGAATTTACTTTTCTGTCGAGGTGTGGTATGGTGGGCCCATGGAAAGCGCCGTTGCCAGCAGTACAAGCCGGGAAGAACTCATCAAAGAGATCCAGACGCTGCGGGAAGTGCTGGCGACGAAGGAAGTAGCGCTTACCGAAAAGGAAAAAGAACTCGCCGAGAAACAAGAAGCCCTTGCCGAGAAGGAGGTAGAACTCCAGAAGGCGCGGCATACCATTCATGTGTTGCAGCAACTGCTGTACGGGCCGAGGAGTGAACGGTTTCCCAAAGACGAACCGAAGGAACAGGGGAAGCTGTTCAATGAGGCCGAACTTACCGCTCAGAACGAGATGCAAAAGGCCCCTGAGCCTGCACCGAAAGAATCACCAGTCACACCACAACGCCGGAAGAAGGCCCCCGGGAGCGGCCGGCGACGGATTCGGGGAGACATTGAACGGATAGAGGTGCTCCACGAGCTTGATGAAGCAGCTCGCGCCTGTCCGTGGTGTGCGAAGGAACGGCCGGTAATTGGGGAAGAGCGGAGCGAAGAGGTGGAGATTATCCCGGCGAAGGTGGTGGTGAGGGTGCATGTGCGGCGAAAGTACGGCCCCTGCACCTGCGACGACTTCATTGGCCACGACGAACCGGCCATTGTCAGCGCTCCGGCGCCAGCGAAGATAGCGAAGGGGAGCCAGTATGCCAACAGCACGGCGGCATTCATCATCGTGAGTAAGTATGTGGATGGGCTGCCGTTGTATCGACAGGAAGGGGCGCTCCAGCGGATTGGGCTTGAGCTGGGGCGGGGGACCATGGCCCGGATGATTCTGCGGGTAAGCGAGGAGCTCGAGCCGCTGTGGCGGCGGATGAAGGAGGACCTACGGTCGTCGCCGGTCCTGGGGATGGATGAGACGGTGACGCAGGTACTGCATGAGCCAGAGCGACCTGCGACAAGTCAATCCCGGATGTGGGTTGCCCGGGGCTTCAAAGAGGGTCCCGGGTCGACGGATCCGCCCCGACCCATCATCTGGTTTGAATATGCGGACTCCCGTTCGGGGGATGTGGCGGCATCTATCATTGGAAACTTCTCAGGGTACCTGCAGACCGA
>NZ_PTQW01000001.1:0-471 GCF_004343725.1 Treponema sp. J25 | reverse complement strand
GCCGCCGAGATGGTACGCCTCATCCGAAAACTCTATCAGATTGAAAAGGATCTGCGCACCCGTCTTGCTGCAGGGGCGCTTTCTCAGGACGCCTTTGTGGAGGAACGCAAGGCTGCGACCACGCCGGTCTTTGAAGAGATTCGTTCCTGGCTCAACCACTGGGAGACGAAGGTCCCGCCCCACAGTCCCCTGGGGTCTGCCATCGCCTATGCCCTGGGGCAGTATCGCCGGGCGATTCGGTATGTGGACCACTGGCTGCTTACCCCCGACAACAACCCGGTAGAGAACGCCATTCGTCCCTTTGTGATTGGCCGCAAGAACTGGCTTTTTCATGACTCCGTGCATGGGGCCAAGGCCAGTGGGCGACTGTATTCCCTCATCGAGACCGCCAAAGCCAACGGCCACGAACCCTATCGATACTTGTGTCACCTCTTCACTGAGTACGCCCGGGCCTCAGACAAAACCGCCGCC